>JAOASE010000001.1 GCA_025210155.1 Alphaproteobacteria bacterium
ACAGGATTTGAACCTGCGACACCTACGTCCCAAACGTAGTACTCTACCAGACTGAGCTACTTCCCGAAGTCTTAAGATATCCTCATTATATGTATAAAAAAACAAAAGTCAAAACTTTTTTTAAATATTTTTTAAAAAGCAAACTCTTGATTATTTACTCTATAAAAACTATAATATAGAAGGTAGATTAAAAAGGAGTTTATCATGAAATTCAAACCATTGTTCAATAATATTCTTATAGAAAGATTAGAAGAAGAAAATCAAACTGCAGGAGGAATAATAATTCCAGATACAGCAAAAGAAAAACCTTCTAAAGGAGTTGTTATAGCAGTTGGAGAAGGTTCCATAACAGAAAATGGGACAAGAATAACTCCAGATGTAAAAGAGGGTGATGTTGTTATCTTCGGAAAGTGGGGCGGAAACGACGTAAAACTAGACGGAAAAGATTTCGTAATAATCAAAACAGAAGACATTCTAGGAATTATAGAGTAATAAAATTACAGGTATAATTTTTATAAAAGAAAAGTTAGTTGACAACTCATAGTTTATAAAATAGAGTTAATCTATATTATCTATTTAAAAATATTTATTAACAATAATCTACATATCTATGAACAACAGATTCAAAAAGATTTCATCAGAAATGTTGGTAATACCAATGTTAGATGAGAGGACTGATAATTTCCTCAATAAGCTAGGAGAAGTACTCCCAGAAGATTTTTCTGTAACCGATGAATTGATATTTAAGGTCGTTTCATTTTTCTCTTTTAAAGAGGAGATGAAAGATTTTTATATTGGTCAATTTGAGGGGTTAGAAATTGCTCTTAAAAAAGAGAAGACAAACATGAAAATCTTTCTTAGAAGGAAAGATTGGAAAGATGACACTCATGAGATGCTTTCTATTGACATAAGTGATATTTCAGTAGCTATATCTTCCTGTATTGAAAGAGTGTTTAACCTTAAAAGCCATTCTTATTTTCATGCTGTATTCAATAATAGGATAGAGTACGGACCATCTTATGGATATATCTACGGTGGTGGCTCCAAAGAATTTGGACTTACCTATGGCGTTAAGGAAGGTAAACTTAATAAGGAATTCAATATGGGTCGTAAATGCTCCGACATAGAAGACCTTTTATTAGAAGCAAAAAAAATCCTGGAAGAAGATCCCGCCAAATGGGAAAAAGTTATGGTAGCACTATGGAGCTATTCAAAACTTTACAAAAAATCCATTGGAGAATTTAAACAAAGAAACAGATCTCTTATTTATTCTTCAAGGAATGAGTTTGAGATAATAAGTAGAGACACAAGACCAGATTTGGTCGAAGAAATTAAGCCATTTCCGGTTTAAAAAATCACAGGGTAGAATAAACAAATTCTATCCTGTTTTTTTTGTGCAAAAAGATATCCTATTCCAGTTGAAAGTTTCTCCCTTGCAACTATATATTCTATATGTTAAAATAATACACATAAAAATTCATAAAAAAAGGTAGAGAAGATGGGTAAATTAATAGTATTCTCAGATCAAGCTAGACAACAAATAAAGCAGGGTGTTGATAAACTTGCAAACGCAGTTAAAACAACGTTAGGACCAAAAGGTCGTAATGTAGTAATAAGCGCTTCATTCGGCTTACCACATTCCACTAAAGATGGTGTAACAGTTGCAAAAGCAATAGACCTAAAAGACCCAGTTGAAAACTTAGGTGCTAAAATGGTTCAAGAGGTAGCAAGTAAAACAGCTGACCACGCAGGTGATGGAACAACAACTGCAACAGTACTAGCTCAATCTATCTACTCAGAAGGCGTTAAATCTGTAGTAGCAGGTATGAACCCTATGGATGTTAAAAGAGGTATAGACAACGCAGTAAAACAAGTTGTAAAGAGCATCAAAGATCAATCTAAAGAAGTTAAACAGAACGAGGAAATCGCCCAAGTGGCAACTATCTCTGCCAACGGAGATAAAGACCTAGGAAAAATGATTGCCCACGCAATGGATAAGGTAGGCAAAGAAGGTGTAATCTCAGTAGAAGAAGCTAAAGGCATGGAAACTACTGTTGACGTAGTAGAAGGAATGCAGTTCGACAAAGGATATATGTCTCCATACTTCATAACTAATCCAGATAAATTACTTTGCGAATTCGACAATCCTTATATTTTGATAACAGATAGCAAAATAGCAAACGTTCAAGCTATAGTTCCTCTTTTGGAAAATATTTCTCAATCAGGTAAACCATTACTAATCATTGCCGAGGATATTGAAGGCGACGCCCTTTCTACATTAGTCATAAATCGTCTAAGAGGTGGTCTGAAAATCTGTGCAGTTAAAGCTCCAGGTTTTGGCGACAATAAAAAAGAAACACTATTAGATCTTGCAACACTTACAAACGCTACGGTAATATCTGAAGATCTAGGAATGAAATTAGAAAACACATCTATGCAAATGTTAGGTAGATGTAAAAAGATTTCGGTTTCGAAAGAAACTACAACAGTAGTTGATGGTGCTGCAGACAAAGAAGATGTAGAACAAAGAGTTTCAGAAATCCGACATCAAATAAAATCAGCTAAATCATATGATAAAGATAAACTTCAAGAAAGGCTAGCTCGTCTTGCCGGTGGTGTAGCTGTTATCAGAATAGGTGGCTCATCAGAAATCGAAGTTAAAGAAAAGAAAGACAGAATAGATGACGCTCTTTGTGCAACTCGTGCTGCAGTAGAAGAGGGTATTGTTTGCGGTGGTGGAGTAGCTTTACTTAACGCCATCAAAGGCTTAGATAAAGTGAATGCTGACAACCAAGACCAACAATCTGGTATCAATATAATTAAAAACTCACTTCAAACTCCATTAAGACAAATTTGTGCAAACGCTGGCGTAGACGGAGCCGTTGTAGTTGGTAAGATACTAGAAAACAAAGACTATAAATTCGGATACGATGCCTATAAAGATGAATATAAAGATATGTTCAAAAACGGTATCATAGATCCTGCTAAAGTAGTTCGTTCAGCAATAGAAGATGCTGCCTCAGTAGCAGGAATTCTAATTACTACAGAATGTGTGGTAGCGGACGAACCAAAATCAGAAAACTCATGCGGCCACGACCACGGTCACGGAAACCTAAACCCAATGGGAATGATGTAGATGAAGCAAGGAACAAAAACTTTTTTAACATTTATAGCGTTGCCATTAACAATAGCTGTAATAAGCATTTTTACAGTTTTTATAATGATGCCTAGGTTAGAAGAATTACCTAAAGAAAGTGAAAAAGTTATAGAGGTTAAAAAAGGAGACACTATAAAAGAAAGGACTATTATAAAAGTAGTTGATGTTAAAGATAAAGAAAATAAATTTGCTGAAGAGTATTATGCTCAAAGATCTTATGTTTTAGATTTTTGGTTAACTTGTCTTGGTATAATAATAACGGTTATAAGTATAATATTACCAATAGGAGCCTATCTTTTTAAGAGAGATATTGATATTAAAAATAAAGAGGAATTAGATTTTGCTAAAAAAGAATTGGAAGATGCAAAAAAAGATGTAATAAGTGTGAAAGAAGAACTGGAAATAGCAAAGAAAGAAGTGGTAAGTAGTAAGAATAAAATAGAAAAAACAAAAGAGGAGTGTGATGATTATTTATTAAAAATAAAAGAAGAAGAGGATAGTCTTGATAAATTAATTAAAGAAATGAAAGTTGAGTTAAATACTTTATCTGATTTAAGAAATGAAGTAAAAATTGATTTTGAATATATTAAGAAGGAGAATAAAGAATCAATAGATAATTTAAAGAAAAATAAAGCAATATCTTATTTTATAGAGGCTCTTAAATTCCAAGATGAAAAAGATTATACTAAGTCCATAGAGAGCTATAATAAATCTCTTAAATTAAATCCTAAAGACCACCTTTCATATAATAATTTAGGATGTATTTATCTGGAAATTAAAGACTATGCTAATTCAGAACTTTTTTTAAAGAAATCAATAGAAGAAAATTCTGATTTCGGAGGCGCATATTCTAATTTAAGTATTTTATATCTTGAGAAAAAAGAATTTGAAAAAAGTATTGAATATGCTAAAAAAGCATTAAAATTAGAGCCAGACAATATTTCGAATAATTATAATATAATAGAAGTTTATCTTTTGAAAGGAGATTATTTAGAAGCTTTAGAATATTTAAATAAATATATAGAAAAATTCAAGGATAGAGCTGTGATTTTAATAAAAGATTATTATATATGGGAAAATTCTATAATGAATTGCAATATAAAAGAAGTTAAAGTTAAATTAAAAGAATTATTTTCAAATTTAGAAAAAAAGGAAATTTTACAATAATGGATAAGAAGCGATGCTTTTGGGTTTCTACCCAAGACCAAATATATAAAGATTATCACGATAATGAATGGGGTATTCCATGCCACGATGAACATTATCTATTCGAAAGCCTTAGCCTAGAAGCATTCCAGGCAGGGTTATCTTGGATAACTATTCTAAAGAAACGTGAAAACTTCCGTAAAGCATTCGATAATTTCAATTTACAAAAAATCAAAAACTACGATGAAAAGAAAATAGAAACTCTAATGCAAGATGCAGGTATCATAAGAAATAGATTAAAAATCCTAGCAACCATTAATAACGCAAAAATCTTTGAAGAAATCCAAAAAGAATTCGGTTCATTTGATAAATATATATGGCACTGGACTGATGGAAAAGTAATCAACAACAAAATAAAATCAGAGGCTGATTTCATAGCAACGTCACCACTTTCAGATGCAGTAGCAAAGGACCTGAAGAAAAGAGGTATGAAATTCTTAGGATCAACAACTATTTACGCATACTTACAAGCTATAGGTGTAGTAGACGACCATGAAGAAAGTTGTTTCCTTAGCAAAAAAGATTAATAATAAATATCCATATTATTCAGAGCTTTAAGCACAAATTTAGAAACTTCTTCACATCTATAATTATCATAATTTTCAATGTCTAAAATTATCTTATAATTCTTTTGATCATAAATACTTAAAACATTATCATTCTCAACTAGCTTATATCTAGGAATTCTTCTGTTTTTAGAAATCTTAGCTAATTTATGAAAGCTATTATTATCCATTGAAGAGCTAGAAAATGCTATAGTAGAAGCATCTGACAGAGTGGTCATAGAACTGCCACCACCAACAAAATTATTATTAGAAAAGACTATACCTCTTTGTTTTATATAAATATCCCATCCATCATTTTCTAAACTTCTTTTTAAAAATCTGAAGCAAGAATATTCTTTACTTCTAGAAATTTCCATACTCTTTTGAGCAGGATCAATGTCTTCATATTTGTACATTTTGACACATGAAGACATAAGCAAAGTTGTAAATAAAAGAATAAATTTTTTCATAATATTCAATCCTGTATAGTTTTTCACCAGTTTAAAAACTTATAAGCTATTGAGAATAAAATCAAGGAATTTATTTGCATAAAAAAATTCCCCTCAGAAATAAAAGAGGGGAATACAAACCTTAGGTAGAAGTTTTATTTTGAAAAGATTTTATAAAAAGGTTTAATTCCAGTGATTATTGCAATTATTAAATAATCTACCCAACTAACTGAAAGTAATACTGGAAAGAATTTAGATAATAACCCTGAAACAAAAAGCATAGCAAGGAATAATAGATCTAAATGACCAACTCTTGCATTCTTAATAAAGTTATCAAATCTTCCCCAAAGTCCTTTCTTTTTTCCGCTATCAAATAACTCAATCCAGAGCCCTTCACAACAAACTAAAAGTAGTAATAAATAAGCCCACCAATCAAGTATTAAAGCCTTTGGATAAGAGACCATAATTGTAAGACCAATTGAAAAAAATGAAAGTTTTAATAATGAAAAATCTAAAAAACTTAGTTTTCTAATATTTTTTATATAAAAAGAATTTAAAGACATGACACACCTCCTTATCTTTAATTACTAATTATATTTTACACAAAAAATTCAGATTAATCAAATGATTATTAGCATAGGAATAAGTTCCCCAGCAAATCAAATTAATTTTTGCCTTGAAATAGAATCTATAAGAACTTATTCTTTTCCCATTAATTAATTTAAACCTAATTAAGATGATAGTACCAAAAGAATTTTTTGAAGTGTTCGTTTGCAAAGATGATGGTACTTTTGAATTTCTCGTCATAGGGGATATTCATCAGTACAATTTTCATGCAATAGCATTGATATTTTTAAATATTACAAAAGTCCCGGAAGGATATACATCTCTAAAAAAAGAAGGCGTCAAAGAGCTTTTAATAAGAAATAGAAAGTCTTTAAAGTTAGCTCAAGAAGGTCTTTCTGAAAAAATAAATAAAAGTTTAGAAATGATCTTAAGAGATTTATATAATCAAAAAGGGAAAAATCAAATTCTTACATTGTAAAATAGAAAAATCCTCAAGGTAAATAACTTTGAGGATTTTTTTTATAAAAATAGGGTTGTAGAGTTATTAAATTTATGTTAATATCCCAATGTATTTAGAGATGTTAATTAGCTATAATAAAAAAAACTCACAATAAACTCACAAGAGTTTTATATATAATTTTTTATTATATGCTTTAAAAAATAATAAATATTCCAAATTACTTAAATTACAAATATTTTAAAATGAATCATAGTTTATGATACAAATTATACTTTTAAAAAAAATGGAGGGTTTAATGAAAAAACAATTGCAAAAATTCCAACAAGGCCGATCAATGATAGAGATGCTAGGGGTTCTAGGCATCATGGCAGTAATTACAGTGCTAGCAATAACAGCATATAAGATGGCATATAGAAATTCAAAGATGAATGAATTGAAGCAAGAGTTAGGAAGTATAAATCAGCAAATAGATCAGTCTTATGCCAATCAAAAATTTCAAGATGAGGGAGTTGTTTTAGGCGAAGACAGAACTTTTGAAAATATGTTTGTAGATACAAAAATGCTAAAATCAGCAGTAACTCCATTCGGGGGAACTTACTCAATCTCAGCAGTATCTAACGATTTATTTGAAGTTAAATTAAATGGTCTTGAAGAAGACGAGTGTTTATATGTTATTCAAGATGATGCTCTTTTAAAGAAAACAGAAAAGATGACAATATCTTGCGTAGATATAAATGGATTAGAACATTTTACCTCAAATAACATAAACAATCCAGACTATTCTGGTGGTAATGGTGGTAGTTCTGAAGAACCAGGCGGCGGCGATACAGGTGGAAACACAGGTGGAGATACGGGAGGTTCTGAGAAACCAGAAGAACCGTATATACCAAGTGAAGAAATGAAAGACTATCTATCGGAATTGAATGATTATGAACTATCAGCTCTTTGTACAGGAAGTGATAATGATGCTATATGTAAAGTATGGTTAGATGGAAACCCAGAATCTAATGATTTAGAAATAGCATGTTCAGAAACAAAAAGATCAGATATATGTAATGCATTTATAGAAAGTAATCCAGATAGTTGGGCATTGCAAAGAAGCTGCTCCGATACAAAACTTAAAGCAGCATGTGATGCATATGTAGAAACCAATCCTGAAATTTGGGATCTTCAAATGGCATGTGGAATGTCTGGCAATGATAATGTTTGTAAAGCGCTTTTAGAATCTCCAGACATGAATGAATCTTATTTAGGAGAAGTTTGCGGGCAAAGTAATAACACAGCAGTTTGCGATGAATATTTTGCTACAAATCCAAGCCCAGAAGAGTTGCAACAACCTTGTGCTTCGGGAAGTGATAGAGCATGTGAGGAGCTATTTAATTCCGAAGTTCCAATAGAAGATACAAGATTGCTAGCATCAGCTTGTAATAACGGTGTTAAAGCAGCTTGTGATGCTTATATGGAAACAAACCCAACAGATACAAGAGAACTTCATACTGCATGTATCACAGGTGGAAGTGCCGAGGCTTGTGATAAGATGCTTGAGAATTTAGATAAAGATAATTATAACTATGATTGGTACTTAAGTTCTTCATGTTATAGTGGAAATAGCCAGGCATCATGTGATAAACTTCTTGATGAGAAAAATGATGGATATACTTATGCAGAAACTTGTCGTCAAACAGGTGATGCGGATGTATGTAACAAGGCTTTTGAAATAAGCACTCAAGAAGAAGGAAATTGGGATGGATACTTATGTCATAACTCAGGAATGGCTCAAGCATGTAAAAGAAATTGTGAAATGTATGGCAATAAATCCGCTTGTGCAGCTGAGGTATTAATAAATGAGGGTGGCTGGAATAAATAATATATGGCACAATAAAATTAATCAAAAATAAAGCCTCTAAATTAGAGGCTTTTAATTTATATCAGGTATTATTAATATTCTTCAACACTTTCGTCTGCAAAGTAAACATCTACACCAGCATTTTTTAAAATATCGACACCATCACTCTTATATTTTTTAAGGCATTTAACTTCTTTTATACCACATCGAACTATCATCATAGCACAAGATCTACAAGGAGACATCTTACAATACATCGTTGCCCCCTCAAGTGCAATACCTTGTCTCGCAGCTTGGCATATAGCATTTTGTTCTGCATGTATAGTTCTAAAACAATGGTCACTCTTAGAACCGTCTTCGTGAATAACAGTTTTCATTAGATGCCCAACTTCATCACAATGCTTTTCTCCCGGGGATGATCCTACGTACCCAGTAGCTAGAATTTGCTTATCTTTAACTATAATGCAGGCAGTTTTACCTCTGTCGCAAGTAGCTCTCTTAGCAACCGCATTTACCAAGTTAAAAAAGTATTCATCCCAAGTTGGTCTTTTTTCATCTAAATCAATCATATTTATTCCCCTTTATATTCTTGATTATTCTTCAACTAAATCATCAACAAACTCTTTAGCATTAAATGGCTTAATATCATTTAAAGTTTCACCGAAACAAACAAACGATATATTATTTCCATATTTCTTAACCATAGACAGAGCAATTCCACCTTTAGCAGAAGAATCCATCTTAGTTAAAATAACGGCAGACATATCAGCTTCCTTCCCAAAATTCTCAGCCTGCAGTAAACCGTTTTGTCCAGTGGTTCCATCTAAAACAAGAAATGTTTCGGCAGGAACTTTGACATCTTCAGTCTCATGTTTCTTAATAGCTCTTGTTAATTTCCCTAATTCAGCCATTAATTCTTCACGAGAATGTAATCTTCCAGCTGTATCTATAATAAGAACATCTGAATTATTTTTCTTAGCCTCTATAACAGACTCATACGCCAATCCGCTTGCATTAGCCCCAGTTTCCTTAGCAATAAAGTGAGCGCCAGTCCTTTTAGCAAAATCTTGAACTTGCTCAACAGCGGCTGTTCTAAACGTGTCACAAGCAGCTATAGATACTTTTAATTTATTATCAGCAAACATCTTAGACATTTTACCAATAGTAGATGTTTTTCCAGCGCCATTCACTCCGATCATAAGTATTGTAAATGGCATCTCAGAATTTTTATTTCTAAAGTTTTTTATATCTTCTATAAATAAAGAATAGTCCTTTAAATCAGCCTTGTCAAATATCTCTAACATTTTTTCTTTAAGAATGGCTTTAACTTCCTCAAGAGAAACTTCCTCTTTAAACTTCTTTTTTTCAAGGTAAGAGGTAAGTTCAGAGACAACATCATAAGATATATCTGAGGTGATAAGAGTTTCTTCTAACTCTTCTAAAAAAGTTTCATCAATTTTTTGTTTTTTACCAAATATAGATAATTTTTTACCCAATCCAAACATCAATAATTTTCCTAAGTTTTTCCTTGTTTTTACTACACATAATATATAAAATAACTACTAAAAGATTATATATTGAAAGAAAATAGAATGCAAGACGTTTATAACAGTTTATTCAAAGATGAAAATGGAGACTTAAAGGTATTTTCAGTATCGGAAATATCTAATATACTAAAGCAAACAATAGAAAATGGTTTTTCTAAAATTCGTATTCGTGGAGAAATAACGGGTCTTAAAAAACACCAGTCAGGTCATTACTATTTCGATTTAAAAGAAAAAGTTCAAGGTAGGGACTTTATACTTAATGGAGTTATCTGGAAATGGACTAAACTTCCTGTAGAACCAGAAGAAGGACTTGAAGTTATAATAGATGGAAAAATAACTGTTTATACAGGTAGATCGTCTTACCAAGTCACTGTTGAAAAAATGGAAATAGCAGGCGAGGGAGCTTTACTTAAACTAATAGAAGAGCGTAAGAAAAAATTAGCAGCAGAAGGTTTATTCGATGCCGATCGTAAAAAAGAACTTCCTATGTTGCCCAAATCTATAGGTGTAATAACTTCAGAAACTGGTGCAGTAATACAAGATATCATGCACAGAATTAAAGATAGATTTCCAACAAGAGTTATCCTTTGGCCTGTAGCGGTTCAAGGAGATACAGCTCATAATAGCATAGCAGCTGCAATAAAAGGTTTCGATGCTATACAAGGAGAGAATCGTCCAGAAGTTTTGATAGTAGCAAGGGGTGGAGGGTCTCTACAAGATCTTATGCCATTCAACGAAGAGATAGTTGTAAGGGCTGCAGCGGAATGTTCAATTCCTCTTATATCTGCAGTAGGACACGAAACAGACACAACTCTTATAGACTATGCATCAGATAGGCGAGCTCCAACTCCAACAGGCGCTGCAGAAATAGCTGTGCCAGTTCGTTCTGAACTACTTCAAGATTTAGCCAACAAGCAAAATCGTTTAGATAATTTCATGATAAGATATTTTGAGATGTTCAAAGAGAGAGTTATCAACATAAAGAAAAGAGTTAAATCTCCTATGCAAATTCTGGAAGATATAACACAAAGAATAGTTGAAAAACAAACTCGTATTAACAATGCAGTTAAAAACACTTTTGAAAAAACAGAGAATAAAATAAAGTATCTTCAAAAGCTTGTAGAAAGTTACTCTTTCAAAAAAGTTCTTAAAAGAGGTTATGCTGTTGTTTGGGGTGATGATAAGAAATTAGTATCATCAGCAGACAAGGCTAAGTCTCAAAAGAATATAGAAATAGAATTCTACGATGGAAAATATTCAGGTGATAATATTACAGTATCTTCAACTTCCTCATCAAAAAAATGTTGTGATGAGAAGAAAATAATATTTGGGAAAAAGCAAAATCTAAAGCAAGACGATTTATTCTAGGGAGAGAATATGTTTAAAAAAATAAAATCATTTTGGAAAAAAATGAGAACGCCAAAACCATTTAAATATGGTTATATGGAAACAGGTGATGGTCACCAAATTTACTATGCTATTTTTGGAAATAAAAAAGGAACTCCAATAATTAACTTTAATGGAGGTCCAGCTTGGTATTTTGATAATAAGGATGCATTAAGATTTAATCTAAAAAGTCAAAAGGTTATTATGTTTGATCAACGAGGCGGTGGTAGATCTCTTCCTTATGGTGAAGCTAAAAACAATGAAACAAAACATCTTATTTCAGATGCCAAAAAATTATTATCTCATCTAAATATAGATCAAAAAGTCATAGTAACAGGAACTTCATGGGGCTCAGCGCTTGCGGTTCTTTTTGCATCAAAATATCCAAAAGAAGTATCTAAGCTTGTTTTAAAAGATTTTTTTAATGGTCTAGAAACGGTAGATAAGTGGATTTTCGAAGACTCTAAGAGTTTTTACCCAGAACTATACAATCAATTTATAAAAGATGTTCCAAAAGGCACACATCCATTTGAATACTATAATAAACAACTTCATAGTAAAAAGTATTCAGATAGAAAAAAAGCAGCCAATAATTTTACATCTTATGAATTTGCTTTAGGTAGTCTAAATCCTAATAATTTACCAAAGGAATGGCTTACAGAAAGGTTTGTAAAACAAAATCAACTAAAGCTTCATTATATGGTTAATAAGTATTTCATGAAGAAAAACGAAGTAGTAAAAACAGTTTCAAAAATAAAACATATTCCGTGTATTATAATACATAATCGTTTGGATATGATTTGCCCAGTGGAAGGTGCTTATAACTTCGCAAAAGACTACGGTAAAAAGTGCAAACTTATAATCGTAGATGAACTTGGACACGGGGGATTAAAAAACAAAAAAGAATTTGTAAAACAACTAAAAAAATTATAAACTAAATAAAAAATTAAAATCGAGGGAAGGGGTAAAACAATGCCATCATCAGATAGTTCAATAAAAAAATTAATAAGTTATATATTTTGGATGTTTATAATGCCATCACTAATCTGGCAAGTATTCGTTTATTTAAACGATGGTGTAGATCCAAGTAAAGGCGGAGATATGAAACCTCCTGCAGAGATAGAAAAACTAATGAAGGACACAATGAAGGATGCTGATATGGAAGCTTTCTCAGGTAGTGCTGCATTCCAAGGAGCTAGTAAGGAAGAAATGAAAAAGATGAATGCTTCTATGCATATGATGGGTATTCCAGCAGAGTTTGAAGCTCCAAAGCCTAAAAAACCAGCAACTAACCCAAATGTACAAGAATATATAGACGAAGACGGTATTAAAATCCGCGTACAAATGAATTAAGGAAATTATATGAAATTAAGAATGCCAACTGTAAGTATAGACAATGCGACAAGGGTCCTAAAAGTAGCTAATATTTTTAGATATTTTCTTATGATCATGCCAGTTATAGTATTAGTATATAAAGATAAAGGTATAACAACAGGGGATTTTTTCCTAATTCAAGGTATATTTTCTTTTACAGTTTTTCTTCTTGAAGTTCCAACAGGGTATATAGGAGATTTATTTTCTAGAAAAAAAGTTATGGTTATTTCTTCCTTAATAACTTTCTTAGCACACACATATCTATTAGCCACAGATGGATTTATAAATATAATGATTGTAGAAATGTTTTGGGGATTAGCAGCCGCTTTAATGTCAGGAACGATGTCTGCATACCTATATGATATTTTAGAAAAGCAAAAAAAAGAAAATATTGTCATGAAAGAAGAGGGGGCTCTTGCTTCATCAAAAATGATGAGCACATCTATAGCAACCTTTTCAGGTGGTGTAATATATAATTATTTTGGAGCTAATGTATTGATAATAATAACATCAATATTAATGTTCATATCGTGTATATTATTCTCCATACTTCCTGATATAAAGGATAATAAAAGAGTGATGGAAAAAGTAAAACAAGAGATATTATAGATATATCTAAGTATGCTATAAACCACCTAGAAATTAAATGGTTAATTTTATTTCCAACAGCGTTTGGAGCGGGATCTTTCTGTTTGTTTTGGGCTCAGCAAGCATTAATGGAACAATCAATGGTATTACCATCATTATTTGGTTTATTCATGGGTTTTATGACACTTTCAAGAGCATCTTTTGCTCATTTCGCTCATAAAATATTTAATAAGCTAAAGACAAAAGGAACATCTTTGTTGCTATTTTTCTTTTTATCTTTAGGTATTATTTCAGGAATAATAGGCAGCTCAATAGAAAGTACAGAGTTGTCATATATTTTCATTCTATTAATAGGTTTTTTTGTTGGATCTCAAGGAGCTATAAACGTTGTTAGTAGATCAATGATAAATCACAGAATTAAATCAGATGAAAGAGCAACAGTATTATCAGTTGATAATATGGTTAAAAGAATATTTATGGGAACTATAATGATTTTGGCTAAATTTATAATTGATGGAATAAGTCTTAGAGCAATGTATATAGTTTTAGGAATAACAGTAATACCATTAACATTCTGGAGTATGAAAAAACTTCTTAAATTAAAAATAGCATAATTAGTACGAAGCTTCGTATAAAATGTTTAATCAAGTATTTTGTGCGAAGAAAGGTAAAAAAGATTTAAAAATTCTAAGGAGTTTATAAGTAATAAATGACTGAATTTTTATAATCGTCTTTTTTCCTTAGATTCGTACAAAAGACGAAGGATTAAAAATGAAAAATATACTAGTAATAAACTGTGGTTCATCATCACTTAAATACCAATTATTTGCAGTGGAAGAATCTACAAAACAATTCAATGTAATCGCAAAAGGAAATGCCGAAAGAATAGGGCAAGCTAACTCTTTTGTAAAACATTCACATGACGGAGAAAAACAAAAGATAGAAGAATTCTTTCCAACTCACAAAGAAGTTCTAGATAAAATCATAAGTCTTTTAGGTGATGTTAAGGTTGACGCAGTAGGACATAGAGTTGTTCATGGCGGAGAAGATTTCGCTAGCTCAGTAAAAATCACTGACAGTGTTTTAGAGAGTATAGATAAAAACACTCCACTAGCACCATTACATAATCCTGCAAATATCCTAGGTATAGAGGCTTCAAAGAAGGCATTGTCAAACGCGGAGCAAGTAGCAGTTTTTGATACAGCATTCCACCAAACAATGCCATGCGAAAACTATCTTTATGCAGTACCTCAAGAATGGTACAAGGAACATAAAGTTCGTAGATACGGTTTCCATGGAACATCACACCTTTATGTTTCAAAACGTGCAGCTAAAATGCTTAACAAAGATGAAAAAGATCTAAATATAGTAACACTGCACTTAGGTTCTGGAGCTTCAGTTACAGCAATAAGAAATGGTGTTTCTATAGATACTTCAATGGGTATGACACCTATGTCTGGTGTAGTTATGAGCACAAGAACAGGAACAAAAGAA
>JAOASE010000002.1 GCA_025210155.1 Alphaproteobacteria bacterium
AATTTAACTTGATAGTAATAATAAAATTTTTTAATTGTAGGATTGTTATAACCAAGTACCTAAACATATATTTATCCCTAAAAACTTTTAAAGATTTTTTAAAGATTAAATATATTCCAATTTAGTTTAATAGCTACTTTTAAAACTTTTTCTTTAAAAAATATTATTTTTATCTGAAGCCTGTCATTGTAAAAATTTAATTTATTCAATGAGTTGATGCTATTTTTAATATTATTTTATAAGTTGACCTGTTTCTCTCTTAATCAGTAGGTCCGGGGTTCGAACCCCCGTCAGCCCACCATTCTTTTTCTAATTCCTTGAAAAAAAATTATTGTTTGGTATTCTATTTTAATAGTTTTTTGTTAAGGAGATTTGATTTGAAAAAAGCTTTGATAAATTTAATTTGTACTTTTATTCCTAGTAAGAACTTAAGGGTTAAGATTAGGAATTTGTTTTTGCATAAAGATTCTATGTCTGAAGAAAAAATATTACAGTACTTTGCAGATAACTATCATAATGAGGAAGTTAAAAAATTAGGTTTTGGAATAACTTCACAAGCTTATTTAGTTGGAGATATATTGTTTAAATTTCAAAGAAAGAAATATGATTATTCAGTTAATAAAATAGAAAAAAATAATTGTGATTTTATTTCAGAGAGAGTTGATGTGGAGATTCCTAATATTACTTTACATAAAGATATAAAAGGGCTTTCTTATAAAATATTAAAGGGACATGTTGTTAAAACACTTATAGATAAATCAGATGTTGTTAAAGATGTTAATGTTACTTTATCCTCTTCTGCTGATTTTTTATCGCAATTGCATTTTATTGATTTAAAAGAAGCTAATGGAAAAATAAAAAGGAAATGTAGATTGTTATCTTTGAAGCTTGAAGGCGTTTTTTTAAGTTTGTTCTTTGTTAAAAAATATTTTTCTTTTAAGGAAACTTTTAAAATAATTTCAATGGTGTTTAAATCTTTCTTTTTGAAAAAGGATTTATCTATCATTCATAATGATTTTTCATTTTATAATTCTTTATTGGATGATGATGGTAAAGTTTCTGGTATTATTGATTGGGCAGGAGCTGCTATTGAAGAAAGATATTGGGATTTAGCATCATTCAAAGTTAGGCTTAGAAATAATAAGCATTTTGATATTTTTATAAATGAATATGATAAAAAAATTGGAAAAGAAACTGATATTAAAAAGATTAATATCTTAGCATTGTTGAAATCTTTGGATTTACTTTACACAGTATATTCTATGAAGAATGACGGTCGTATTAGAATGCAAATTAATTTTATAAAGGATTTAATAAAAGCTTATTAGTAAAAAAAACAGTTACTGTTTTGTAGTATTTATTGATTTGATTTATTTTGTGATACTTGTTCTAATTTAAGTTGTTATTATGAAACTTAAGAAAAGGAGGTTATCATGAAAACATTTGATACAGTTGCATTATTATTAACAATAATTGGTGGTATAAATTGGGGGCTTGTTGGTCTTATCAATTTTGATTTAGTTGCGTGGATTTTTGGAGCGGGTTCTGTTTTAGCTAGAATTGTTTATATCTTAGTTGGTATTTCAGCTATAGTTAGTTTGAAAGAATTATAATTAATTTAATATAAGGAAATTAAAAACGTCCATTTGGGCGTTTTTACTTTTATATAATGTGTTGTTATAGTATAATTCTTTTATATAAATTGGAGGTTTTTATGGTTAAAATTAAATTGAATATGGCTAGTTCTGCAGATGGATTTGTTGCAGACGAAAATGGTAAAGTTGATTTTTTAAATAGATATCCTATGGAAGAAACTGCCAGCAAGAAATTTAGTGATTTTATGGATAGTATAGATGTTATAGTTATGGGATCTAAATCTTATTTACAATTGCCTGAATTAAGTCCTGATGAATGGCTTTATAAAGGAAAGAAAATTTTTGTTTTTTCTGATGGAAGGTTCCCAGTTCCAGATATTGCTAAAGGAGAAGAAATTAATTTTTGTAAAGGTGAAGTGGATTGGTTTATAGACCAAATAAAGAGTTCTTCTCAAAAAGCCGTTTGGTTATTTGGTGGAGCAAATATAGTTAAGCAATTTCATGATGAAGGTTTTATTGATGAATATATTATTACATTTGTTCCTGATGAGTTAGGAAAAGGAATAGAGTTGTTTAAATCTAGTGTTGATTTATCTAAATTGAAAAAGGTTTCTGAAGAAAGTGTTGGTGTTTTTGTAGAAAAGATTTTTGTGAAATAAATTTTTTATTGTTTCAATTTCGATTCTAAATTATTATTTAAATAAATTGTGATTAAATATTGGAGGTAAATATGGATTTAATGTTTTTATTAGTAGTGATAGGATTTTTAATCCTTTCAGGTTTAACTGTTGTTATGCAATATGAAAAGGGTGTTGTTTTTACACTTGGTTCTTATAGTAGTACTAGAGAGGCTGGGTTGACTTGGGTGTTTCCTATTATACAGGAACTTAGAAAGGTTGATATGAGAATTAAGACAGTGGATGTTCCTAAGCAAGAGGTTATGACTAAGGATAATATTCCGGTTTATATTAATGCGGTTGTTTATTTTAAAGTGAAAAATCCAGAGGATGCTGTGATTAAGATTTCCAATTATGTTTATGCTGTTTCTCAATTAACGCTTTCAGCGCTGAAAGATGTTATTGGTACTAATGATTTAGATGCAGTGCTTTCTGAAAGAGTTAGAATTGGTAATGAAATTAAGAAGATTGTTGATGCTGAAACTGATAAATGGGGTATTGATGTAGATTCTATTAATGTGCAAGAAGTTGAGTTGCCAGAAGATATGAAGAGAGCTATGGCAAAGCAAGCTGAGGCAGAAAGAAATAGAAGAGCTATGATTATTGCTGCTGATGCGGAAGCTCAGGCTTCGGCAAAATTATTAGAGGCTGCGAAATTATTAGAGAAGAGTCCTTTGAGTATGCAAATGAGAACGTTGCAAACTATTAAAGATATTTCTAATTCTTCATCTCAAAAGATTGTTTTATTTCCGACTGAGTTGAGTGGAATTGCGGATGCGTTAAAGCCTAAGAAAAAATAAATAAAAATGGAGCCAAATGGCTCCTTTTTTATAATCAGTAGTTTAATTAATTTCCTATAATACTCGTTTCTCCCTCAAATGTTAATATATTTATATTGAGAGCAGATGCTTGGGCTTTTTGTATTCCTTTAGGGTGCACAAAATCACCACATACCTCTGTTAATGCAATTGCTTCATCCCAATGTAATTTAGGAAGGTGTTTTGCATCCTTTTCTTTAGGGTCTTTATTATAGATGGCATAATCTTTAAGAAGAACAACTTCTACTATTCCATAGAATTTAGATTCTTTTAAAGCTATTCCAATTTCTATGGCACTGATATCAGAGCCATCTAAAGAAATTGTTCCCCATCTACCATGTATTCGGCCAATAAAGCCAGGTATTATTGGTACATAACCACTTTCAAGCACTCTATATATATCTTGAGTGTTGACATTTAGGATTTCTAATCCATTTCCGTTCTTTTTTAGATTTACAGGATGTTGGAATTGTTGTTCATTCATTAAAGCGCTCTCTATTTCCATTGCTTTTAAATTATTATTTAAAAGATTGGCAGTAGATAACTCTCCAATTGCTAAATTTTCATGATATTCGGCAGTTCCTTCTTTATGAAAGCTAGATGCAATAAGGGCTCTAGTAAATCCTTTAAGTGCAGAATTTACAATAATTACTTTATAACCTTTAGAACTATAATTATTAATTATTTCATAAATTTTTGAGTGTTTCTCCTTTATTTTTTCGGAATCATATAAACTTCCGATAGAAGAGCCTCCGGCTTTGATAATTACTACTTTTTTATTATTCATATGTACTAGGTTTAAATTATTTAATTTGAGTCCAATATATTTAATATACTTGATAAGTCAAGGAAAATTAAATAGGGACCATGAAGGTCCCTAAATTTATGCCGCTATGTTTTTAGTTTTCAGACGGCGTTTTTTGTTTATATACTTTTTCTTTTTTGGTTTGATATGTGCCGTAGCTCCAACTCTAACAGATTTGATTTTTCTGCTGCGAATTTTTTGTACATTTCTTCTGTATTGGATGATGATGTAAAGTCCATCATCTGACCATCCTAGAAAAATACCTTTTTGAGTTTTTTTGAAACCACGAACCTCAAGAAAGAGAAAATCGTTTACAGAAACATTGTTAGTTTCTAGATTTTGATTTAGTAGATAATTCATAATAGGTTTAAATTATGTTTATAAAACGTTGATGAATTATTTTTAAACATAAAATATGCAATTGCAAGTGGAAAAAATATTTTTATAAAAAAGAGGCTCTTTCGAACCTCTTAATATTTATTAGAATTTGTTGTTTTTAGGGAAGCCGTAGGGAACCATTTTTCCTACCTTAGCTCTATTATTTTTCCACATTTCAACGTCTGCTGGTTTTACGGAATATGTTTTGCTGCCGCTTGCCCATGAGAAACCTTCAAGTGATTTGAATGAGATTACATCGCTAAGATGAGTTTTCTTTTCTTTATACTTTTGAAGGATTACACCTTTACCTTTTCCAAGTGTTGGTAATTCATTAATATCGAATATTAACAACATTCTATTATTACCTGTTATGGCGATAAGGTCATCATCTTTTTCTATGATTTTAGCAACTACAGGAGTATCTCCAGTTTTTAATCCCATAACAGTTTTACCGTTTTTAGTTGAGGCAATAGTTTCTGCTATTGGGGTTTTGAAACCGTTTCCACTTTTTGAAGCTAGAAGGATTTCTTTTTCTTCATCTGTCTTGTCGTTGTAATCGAAGATTTGAACTATTTTTGCAGTCTTTAATTCTATCATTAGGTTGATAGGTTCGCCGAAACCTCTTCCTCTTGGAAGTTTTGCAGGGTCGATTGTATAGAACCTTCCATTGTCAGCAAATATTAATAGTTTATGTGCTGAATTGGAGTGTATTGCAAAGCCAAGTTTGTCACCGTCTTTGAATGCGAAATCTTGAGTTAGGTCTACATGTCCTTTAAGGGCTTTGATCCAACCTTTTTCAGAAATGATTATTGAAAGAGGTTCTCTAACTACGAAGTCAGCTTCGTTGTAAGATAGAGTTTCAGCTTCGTTATCAATTTTAGTTTTTCTTTTACCAACTTTAGTTTTCTTACCGAATTTAACTTTAGTTTCTTCTATGTCAGTTGCAACTGTTTGAAGTTGTAATTCTTCTGAATCTAAGATTTCTTTAAGGTGATCTCTTTCAGCTTCTAACATTTTTTTATTTTCTAGAATTTCGTTTTCTTCAAGTTTTCTTAACTGTCTTAATTTCATGTTTAAGATAGCTTCTGCTTGAACGTCGCTTAGACTAAATCTATCCATTAATAATGGTTTTGGTTCATCATTGTTTCTGATGATGTTGATGATTTCGTCTAGGTTTAAGTACGCGATTAATAAACCGTTTAAGATTTCTAATCTGTGCTCAATTTTATCTAGCTTATATTTACTACGACGAACTAGAACTACTTGTTGATGATCGATAAATTCTTGTAGGAATTCTCTTAGAGGCATAACTCTTGGAACACCTTTTGAATCTAGTGCGTTCATGTTGTAGTTGAATTTGATTTCAAAGTCAGTGTTTTGTAATAGTTGAGCCATAAGTTTTTCAGCTTCGATGATTCTGCTCTTTGGTTCGATTATGATACGAACGTTTTCGTCAGATTCGTCTCTGATGTCAGCAACTGTGTTTAGTTTTCCGTTGTTGATAAGCTCAGCTGTTTTTTCTATTAAACGAGATTTTTGAACTTGGTATGGGATTTCAGTGATAGCTATTTGATAAGCGCCTCTACCTAGTTCTTCTTTTTCCCATTTACATCTTAATTTAATAGCGCCTTTACCTTCTTCGTAAATTCTTGAAATAGTGTCGTGGTTTTCGCAAACTATTCCGCCAGTTGGGAAGTCAGGTCCTTTGATGTATTTTGTTAATTGTTTTGTTGTAGCTTCTTTATGTTTGATTAGGTAAAGTAAAGCTGCACAAACTTCGTCTACGTTGTGAGGAGGGATATTTGTTGCCATACCTACGGCGATTCCCATTGCTCCGTTTGCTAGAAGGTTAGGGAAGCAACCTGGCATAACTGAAGGCTCGTTGTGTTCGCCATCGTAAGTTGGTACGAAATCAACTGCGTCTTCGTCTAGACCTTCCATAAGTTTGATTGCAATTTCTGTTAGACGGGCTTCTGTATATCTCATTGCCGCTGGGCTATCACCGTCTACGTTACCGAAGTTTCCTTGACCATCTACTAGTGGAAAACGTACTGAGAAGTCTTGTGCTAAACGAACCATAGAGTCATATACTGCTGTGTCACCGTGTGGGTGATATTTACCGATTACGTCGCCGACGACTCTGGCAGATTTTTTAAAGCCGGATTGAGGTGCAAGTCTTAATGCACGCATTGCGAATAGTAGTCGTCTATGTACTGGTTTAAGACCGTCTCTCACGTCCGGTAGGGAACGAGATACGATTGTAGACATAGCGTACTCTAAGTATTTTTCCGATAGGGCTTCAGCCAGTTGGATTGTTTTTATTTCATTTATCATTCTTTTAAACTTCCTTTTTCTGTTTCTGATTTTAGAACTTAGAACAGAAAAAATCAAGTTTATTTTTCCTGTGTCTTTTAACCCAATTTAAGCCAAAGTATCGATTCTTAATTTTCAGTCATGTATTATTTATACACTCCTAAAAATTAAAATCTACTTTGACTTTCTTGAATTAAAATACTTTGGAAAAAATTTCTTATGAGAATTTGTTCTTGTTGATTTATTTTAATATAGTTGTTATCAATTAATTTTTAAATTTATAGTAATGGAGGTTATGAATGGATAATTTTAAATTAATAAAAGATATTGAAAGTAATTCTTATGATTATAAAGATACTTTAAAAGTTTCACCTATAGTTGTTAAAATTGCTGAAATAATTAAAAACTCTGAGAATGGAGATGTATTTGGTATAAATGCAGATTTTGGTGTTGGTAAAACAGTGTTTTGTCATAGGTTAAAGAAGTATTTAGAAAGTGATTTTGATAATATTATATATTTAGATATCTGGAAAGATGATCTTTCTGATAATCCTTTAATGCCAATAATATATTCTATTACTAATGAACTTAGCACTAAAAATGATATAGTAAATAAAAAGTTAAAATCTATAGGGTGTGCTTTAGCTAAAACTGCTTTAAAAGCTGGTATTGGATATATAGAACAACAAGCTAATTTAAAAATAAAAGATACTTTTGATAAGGAATTTAATATAGATGGAGGAATTGATTCAATTATAAAAAGTTTGGAAAATGATGATGAATTTAAAAAATCTGAATACTTTAGAAATAAAAAGTTAAAAGATGAATTTAAAAAGACTTTGAGTGATTTTTTGAAAGACAAAAGTATTTTACTTATTGTTGATGAGTTAGACAGATGTAGACCTGATTTTGCAGTTCATACTTTAGAAATTATAAAGCATTTTTTTGATGTTAATAATTTAAAATTTGTCATATCTTCAAATAAAAATCAGTTACAAAGTGCTGTTAAATGTATTTATGGAGTAGAAGATTTTGATGGATATTATAGAAGGTTTGTTGATATAAATTTCAATTTACCAAAAGTGGATTTTCAAAATTATTCAAATTATCTTTTTAATGATATCGGTTTAAAGTATGATAAGAAAAGAGTTTTAACTTTTTCTTTTAAGGATCAATTTAATTTAAAAAATATTGATGATGTTTTATCGGATACATTTTCTTATTATTCAAATTTATTTAATTTTTCTGCTAGAATGCAAAAACAAATTTTTAATAAATTACAAAGTTTTGTTAATTCAGATAGTGAATTTGTTTTTATTCCTGAAATACATTTGGTATTATTATTAATATATGAATATAATTTGCAAATGTTTTTGGATTTAAAAGAAGATCCATCTCTTATTAATAGGCTTTTAGATAGTAAGATATCTGAAAGGTATGGTTATTGGAGAAATGGACTTTCAACTATAGAGAGAAAAAATATTATTTATCTGTTTCAGTTTAGAGAATTAAGGAAAAATTTATCGGAATGGTATTTAATTAGTAACTTGATTAAACCTGTCGATTCTAAATCTGCTTTAACAAATATAAATTTATATCAGAATATTTTTTCAGATAAAAATATAAATTATTCAGATGATAAATTTTTTGAAATTTTAAGAAATAGTTTTGACTCTATAGAGTTTATAGAAAAAGTATTGGAAAATTAAAAATTTAAAAAAATAATTCTTGATTAAATGGTGTGCCGATGGTACACTATTTTTATATCGGGTGATTATCTGATTGGGGCTTCAAAACCTCTCGTAAAGCGGTCTGCTAGCAGAACCTGAAAAGGTCAGATCGAAAACAAAAAACTGCCTTCTTTGTCTTTAGGGACTGGGAGGCAGGGTTATGTCCAGGCTTCGGCTAAAAGCCCGCGCTGTCTTTACGCAGTTTTGAACTCCCAGTCCGTTTGTTTTTACTCTCGGGCTTTTTTATTTTATTGGAGTTTTTTTATGAGAATGATTTTAGTTTGGTTTTTAGTTATACTTTTGGTGATATTTTATCCTATTTATGATTTTCTTCGAGCTCTAATTCGTTGGGATTGGGCATCTCTAAAGGATAATGATGAGGAGTGGTTTTTTTGTGAAGAAGATCACTGTGATGATGGGGATTAAATAAAGGCCTCTATAATTAGAAGCCTTGGGTTTTTAAATTTTTTTATTATACGGCTGTCGCCACGGGTCTGCACACTTGTAGTTCGTCACCGGGTATAAAAGGAACCCAGCATCTATTGTATGTTTTTACAATAGTGTCTACATTGAAAGTGTCTAATACTTCTTTGGCAATCATGATGTCTTTTTCATCGTGTATGTTAGATGAAAGAGTGTCTTTTGAAAAGACATCGAGTTCGTTGCTTACCAGAAAAGTTTTGCTGCTAACGTTTTCTCTTTTGCCTTCGGGAGACTCAGCGTTGAATGCGTAGAAGCCATAAGCTTTGTTTGATAAAGCTATTTGAATGATAGATTCTAGAACAGTGTCTTGTTCTATCTTTTCGATGGTTTCATGATTTTGCTTACATGAGCATGAACATTTTAATAATACAAGGTAGAGATTCATAAACTTTGATTTAATTAGGTTTAACTTATTTATCTAATTTAAGTTAAGGGAATTGTTTGGTCATGTCAAGGGAAAATGAAATTTTAAGTTGTGAAAATATGGCTAATTATTTTTGTGAATTAGCTTGATAAGAAGGGATTGCTATATTATAATAATATGACTATTTAAGATGAGAATTTTTAGGAGGAATTTTAAATGAAAAAGTGTTTTCATTCTAGGCATAAAAATAATTTTGGTGATGTGTTAAACAAGCACATGTTTGATGCTCTTTTTGATGATTGGAAAAGGGTGAAACCATGGAAGGCTAATTACTTTATGATAGGTAGTATTATTGATAAAGTTTTGCAGGATGGGACTAAATTTCATTTTAAAAATTTGTTTAAGAAAAAAGATGATTTGACGTTGCTTGGAACTGGGTTTATTCAGCCATCTCCTTTTAAAAAAGATTTGATTCATAAAAATATTATACCTGTGGCTGTTAGAGGTGAAACTACTAAGGCTAGACTTGAAAGTATGGGCGTTGATTGTAGTGAAACTGTTCTTGGTGACTGGGGTTTGATAGCTGATAAGTTTGTGGATTTTGAAAAGAAAGAAAAGAAATATGATGTTGGAATTATTCCTCATTATGTGGATAAGGAGCATCCTACTTTAAAACGATTCGACGGGGATAATAGGGTGAAAATCCTTGATATTAGCCGAAATCCTAAAGATTTTATAGAGGGCGTTTGTGAGTGTGAAACGGTGTTGTCTAGTGCTATGCATGGTTTGATTATTGCAGATGCATTGAAGATTCCTAATCTCGCCTTGAGACTTTCTGATTTGGTTGTTGGTGGTGAGTATAAATTTAATGATTATTATTCTGTTTTTGGAAAAAAGGTTAAGTTTTTATATCCAAAAGATTTAGATGAAATTGATGATTTGAAAAAATATATTAGTGAGAATTATGAGCTTTCTAATGATGAAATTGATAGGGTTAAAAAGAATATTTATGATTGCTTTTTGAAGGTTAAAAAAGTTAATAAAAAATAGGTGGGTTTCAGTATGACTAAAAAGAAGAAAATTATATTGTCGTTGACTAGTTATGGGAAGCGAGTTGATACAGTTTATTTGACTATTCAGACTTTGTTGAAGCAGACAAAAAAAGCTGACAAAATCGTTCTTTGGTTGGCTGAAGATGAGTTCAGTTTGGAGACTATTCCTGCGAGTTTAAAATCGCTTGTTGATGAAGGTAAGTTGGAAGTTGGTTTTTGTAAGGATATAAGGTCGTATAAAAAGTTAGTTCCTAGTTTGAAGAAATATCCGAATGATATAATAATCACTTTTGATGATGATATTTTTTATAAAAATGATATCGTTGAAAAAT
Source organism: Alphaproteobacteria bacterium (assembly GCA_025210155.1). Classification (NCBI taxonomy): domain Bacteria; kingdom Pseudomonadati; phylum Pseudomonadota; class Alphaproteobacteria; species Alphaproteobacteria bacterium. Next base: position 10,548 of record JAOASE010000002.1, read on the forward strand.
TATATAATGCTTATTTAAAAGAACCGGAGTTGTTACATTGTATGAGAGGTCGTATGATGAAATATAATTCTAAGGGAGAATTGTTGTCTTATAAAAAGTGGAGGAAATTTCCTTTATACTTTAAAGCGGATATAAATATCCTTCCTACTACTGGTGGTGGAACATTATTTGTTAAAGAGTATTTTGATGAAGATGTATTTAGAGATGATGTTTTTATGAAATTGGCTCCTCATGCAGACGATGTTTGGTTTAAAGCTATGACTATGAAGAATGGTGTGAAGTGTAAGCTTATTAAGAGAAGGTTTTGGCATTCTACTAAGTTGGATAATATTGATGGAACACAAGAAGGTGGTTTATGGGAATTAAATAGAAATATTTATGAGGGGAATAATCCGCAGATAAAAGCTGTTTTTGAAAAGTATGGAATTTGTAAGATGGTAGATATTCCTAAAAAGAAATAAAAATAAAAGCCTCATAAGTTGGAGGCTTTTTTTGAAAAAATAAATTGTTTAATTTTGGCAGTTTACTTACTGTTCTTTAATCTCCATCAATTGGTCGTTATCTTTTATGAAGTTGGTCCAGAAGCCGTTGTAGCATTTTACAACATATTCCATATTTTCCATTTCTTTCATTAGGTTTATTAGACCGGTGATAGTGTCTTTTTCGATCTTGGACTTAAACTCAGTGATTTTTTCTAGTTTTTTAAGGGTGAAAAGTTCACATTCATTTTCTTTAACAAGGAAGATTGTTTTTGATTTATTTTCTTGTGTGCTATTTGGGCCATTTGCTTCAAATGTTTTAAATCCAAAGGCATTATTTTTAATGGCTTTTTGGATGATCTCATCCATATATAAATTGTCACTAATTTCTTCTGTTTCATAATAGATGGGTGAAACTGAAGGAACAAAAATAAAGTACTCTACGTATTTTTTCATTTCTTTTTTATTTAAAGGTTACTTAGTCTTTAAGATATATTATGTTTGATTTTTATCAAGCTAAAAATTTTTCAAATGAGTTTGTATAAAAAAGCCTCCCAGATGGGAGGTTTATTTTTTAATATGATCCACTTAAGATTGGTGGGATGATTTGTTTTTTTCTACTCATTACACCAGGAAGCCATTTTGATACATTGTTTTCAATCTTAGTATCGAAGGCTTTATCTATACGGAACATGTCATTAGATACTACTAGCAAGTAACTGCTTTGCTTTATGATATCTGTGATTATCATTATAACAGTTTCGTATCCGTCATCATTTTTAATTCGGTTCATTTCAGAAATGATTTCTTCTTGTTTAGAAGGGGAAATGTGATCAGCATCGATAAGTTCTATTTGTCCTATGCCGAACATATTTTGACCAACAGCAACGTTTTTGAAGTCTCTTCTGATTAATCTTTCTGCAGGAAGATTAACGTCAGATTTAACTTTGAACATTTCCATACCAACTTCTTCTACGTTTATTTGAGCGATTTTGTTTAGTTCTTCTACTGCAATCTTGTCTGCTTCAGTAGTTGTAGGAGATTTGAACATAACTGTATCGTTTAATATTGTAGCAATAAGGGCTCCGGCTATGTTTTTAGGAATTTCAAGATTGTGATGATTATATAATTCTTGTATGATTGTTCCACAACATCCAACAGGTCTGATCCACATTTCTAAAGGAGCAGAAGTTCTAAGGCTTCCTAAGTTATGGTGGTCTAATACGAAAACAACTTTTGCTTCTTCAATATCTTGAGGAAGTTGTTCGTTTGTTGTAGTGTCTACAAGGGCTACTTTTTCGCCTTTAACTTCTTCTATTAATTCTGGAGCTTCAAGAGAGAATTTTTCTAATATCCATGTACTATCGTTTGTTAAGTCTCCTTGAGTGCAAGCAGTTGAAGCTCTACCTGTTTTGTTTAGCACATCTGAAACTGCTATTGATGATATAGTGCTATCTGCATCTGGGTTTTTGTGGCCGAATACTTTTATCACTTTTTAACCTTTCTAAATTTTTTCTCTGATTTAGGTCCATAATCCTAATAATTTGGAATTGTAGTTTAATATGACTGATTCTAAATTGCAAGCGAGAATTTAAAAGGGATAGGTAAAAATTTGTTTCAACTATTTCTGGTTTTTGTTAGATTTTTTCTTATATTCTTTTTCTATTGAAATTTCGGGGTTGGTGTTATAGTATGTAGAGAGCTAAATTATAAGGAAATTATTATGAAATTTTTAGATCAAGCAAAGATTTTTATTCAATCAGGTAAGGGGGGTGATGGTATCGCTTCTTTTCGTCGTGAGAAATATGTAGAATATGGCGGCCCTGATGGTGGTGATGGTGGCCGTGGTGGTGACGTTATATTTAGAGCAGTTAATGACTTAAATACTCTTATTGATTTTAGATTTATACAGCATTTTAAAGCTTCTGCTGGGCAAAATGGTATGAAGAAGGTTAAGACTGGAAAGTCTGCGGAGGATCTTATTATTAAAGTTCCAGTTGGTACCGAAATTTTAGCAGAAGATGGAAGAACTGTTTTGGCTGATATGGTTAAAGAAGGTCAAGAGATTAAAATGTTGAATGGTGGTAAAGGTGGATTAGGTAATGTTCACTTTAAATCATCTACAAATCAAGCTCCTAGAAAATGTATTCCAGGTGAGCCAGCTGAGGAGATGTGGGTTTGGTTAAGATTAAAATTGATTGCTGATATTGCTTTTATTGGTTTTCCTAATGCTGGTAAATCTACTTTATTATCTGTTTTGACTAGAGCGAAACCGAAGGTTGCTAATTATGCATTTACTACTTTAAATCCAAATCTTGGTGTTTGTAAGTACGGTGAGCAAGAGCTTGTGTTAGCTGATCTTCCAGGATTGATTGAGGGTGCCGCTGATGGAGCAGGACTTGGAGATAGATTCTTAGGTCATGCGGAAAGATGTAAGGCTATATTACATGTTATAGATTCTTCTACTGAAGATGTTGTCGAAGCTTATGAATCTATTAGAAATGAGTTAGAAGATTATAATGAAGTTTTTGGTGGTAAGAATTTAGAGAAGAAAAAAGAGATTATTGTTCTTAATAAATCAGATCTTTGTTTGGATGAAGAAATGGATGAAAAAGAAAAAGCTTTAAAGAAAATTACTAAGAGTGAAATTATTCGAGTTTCGGGAGCAGGAATGCTTGGACTTGAAGAGTTGAAGCGAAAGTTATTTTCATTATAATAAAATTAAAATTCCTCCTAAAAATTTGGGAGGAATTTTTATCTTTTGTGTTGCGATGATATATTTTATATGTTAGCATTTTTTTTCGATTTAAAATTTTTTTTGGGTAGTATATGAAAAATAGAAAAAGTATTAAATTATCTCTTATAGTTCCATTTTATAATGAAGAAAAAATGGTTGATATTTTTTTTGAAACAGTAATTCCTATTGTTAAAAAAATCTCAAATGATTATGAAATAATTTGTGTTAATGATAGTTTTGCAGATACTACTTTTGAGTTGTTAAAAAAGTGGCACTTTATAAATAATAAAATAAAGGTTTTAACATTTTCTAGGAATTTTGGAAAAGAAGCCGCTATGACTGCTGGTGTAGATTATTGCACTGGTGATGCGGCGGTTTTTATTGATGCTGATTTGCAAGACCCCCCTCAAGAATTATCAAAAATGGTTGAAAAATGGAAAGAGGGGTTTGATGTTGTTTTGATGAAAAGATTAAGAAGGAATAAAGATTCTTTTTTTAAGAGGGTAACAGCCTATTGTTTTTATAGGATAATAAATTTCATGAGTCATAAAATGGTTGAAAAAGATGTTAGTGATTTTAGACTTTTAGATAGAAAGGTTTTAGATGTTTTAAAGTGTTTAAAGGAAAAAAATCGTTTTATGAAGGGGTTGATGTCTTGGTCAGGATTTAAGAAATGTGATCTTTATTTTGAGAGACCCGCTAGAATTAAGGGAAAAACTAAATTTAATTGCTCAAAGATGATTCGACTGGCTTTTGATGGTATTTTTTCGTTTTCTATTATGCCAATAAGGTTATTTACTTTGTTAGGAATTCTTTTGTCTATTATATCTTTTATCTGGATTTTTTATATTATATATCAAAAACTATATTTAGGAGATGTTGTAAGTGGTTGGGCTTCAATAATGAGTATAATTTTGTTTTTTAATGGGGTTATAATGATAGGTTTAGGTGTTCTTGGAGAATATGTAGGTCGAGTTTATAATGAGGTTAAAGATAGACCTATTTATGTAGTGGATCAAGAGTTGTTTTAGATGGTAAATTTATTTTTTAAATTATCAGAAAAGTTAAGATATTTAATGATAGGTGGCTTAAATACTATTATTGGATATTTAATATTTATTTCATTAACATTAATATTAGAAGGTAAAATTAATTATATTTTTATTGTTCTTTTAAATTATGTTTTTGGATTTAATGTTAGTTTTTTTAATTTTAAATATTTTGTTTTTAAATCTAAAAAGAGAATAAGGGATGAATATTTTAAAACTATAAATAGTTATATTTTATTATTTTTTATTAATTCATTTTTAATGATAATTTTTCAAGAAATTTTGAAAGTAGGTTTGATTTTGTCTCAAGGTATTATAATTATATTTATGACAATAATAACTTATTTAATACATAAAAATTATTCTTTTAAAAAGGAGAGCACTGTTGAAAAATAACATGAAAATATTAATAATTTTATTAGGTGTTTCTTTAAGAATTTTTGCAGGATATAATAAACAATATTATCACACGGATGATATATTTTCTTTTGAAATAATTAATGATAATAGTTGGGCTGAAGAAAGAATTAATGAAGATAATTGGAATAAAATTATAGATGGTAATATTTTAAAATCGGATGTTGAAATTTCAAAAGAAGAGATGTTTAATTTTAATTTTTTAGAAGTTGTAGGAAATAAGGAGCCTCATCCACCATTTTATTATATAGTTTTGCATATTGTTCAATCTTTATTTGTAGATGGAAAATTTTCTAAATGGCCAGGAATTATTTTGAATATATTTATTTATATTCTATCATCTGTTTTTTTATATAAACTTTCTAAATTTTTTATTAAGAAAGAATTATTATCATTATTCACTGTATTTTTATTTGCGATAAATACATAGGCTATTTCAAGTACAGTTTTTATAAGAATGTATGAGATGTTTATTCTGTTTACTATTTTAATATTTTATCTATTTATTAAATTTATAGAGCAGAACCATGTTGATAAAAAATTGTTGGTAAAAATTGGTATAACTTCTATTCTGGGAGTTATGACGCATTATCATTTTGTTTTTTTTATATTACCTTTATTTTTAGTTTCTATTATATATCTATATAAAAAGGGAGATTTGTTGAAGATAAAATCTTTGTTTGTTTCTATGGTTTTATCTGCTTCTTTATTTTTTATTTTATGGCCTTATGCTTGTCATCAAATATTTGGAAGTTATCATGGTATGGTTTTGCTTGGAGGGGTTTAATGTTAAATTTTATTCAATTTAATTTGAGTTATTTTCTTTTAATTGTTGTTTTGATTGTTTTTTATGGGAGAGTAAATACCAAAAGTAATAAGGGGTTTAATATATATTTTTTATTTTATTCTGTAGTTTTTTCTTTTCTTTTGGTTGAATTCTGCAGAACTTGGAATTCTCCTAGATATTTATATTTTATAATACCTTTGATATTTTTATTTTTAATATCTTTTGTTGATAGGTTTGTTAAAAAGAAAGTTTTTATTTATTTATCTACTCTGTTATTGTTAATAGTTAATTTTATTGTTTTTGGGGTGTTTAAAGTGAACTATTTGAATTATGATCAACCGAGTTCTCCTACCTTTACTGAAGATAGGAGTGTTGTTTTTGAATTTGTGAAAGATTTTGATCAAAATAAAAGAGATATTTCTACTGTCGTAGTTTTAGAAGAAAATTGGAAGAAGTATAAATTTGATGATAAAAAAGTATTTGATAGATCTTATAAAGACATAACAGTTTCTAAATTAATGCCTTTGTTAGTGAATAGAGAAAAATTATATATGGTTGAAAAAGGTGATTTGTCTGATATTAAATGGGATGGCATTTTAAAAGATTTCGGAAATCCTAATGAGATTTATATTTTATCTAAGAATAAAATTCTTTATTTAGACTCTTTATATAAAGAGAGAAAATGTTATTTTCTATTTCATAGAAATATATGCTTTTATAAAAAATAATTTGTTGCGTTTTTGTTCTATATGTGCTATTTTGTTTTTGTTATATATTTAAGGAGAAATTTATGTTGCAAAAAAAGGATTTTAAAAATATTCGCGGTACTATTAAGATGGGTAAATCTTTAGCTGGTTACACTTGGGTTAAAACAGGTGGTGAAGCGGAGATGTTTTTTGAGCCAAAAGATATAGATGATTTGGTTTGCTTTTTGCAGCAGGTGAGACCTGGAACGTCTGTTCAATATATTGGAGGGGGTTCTAATTTGTTGGTTGTTGATGAAGGTGTTAAGGGAGTTGTAATTAAATTGGGCATGGCTTTTTCTTCTATTGAGTTGAATGATAAAGGGCAGGTTGTTTGTGGTGCTGCGGCTATGCCTGTTTCTATATCGCACTTTGCATGTAAGAATTCTTTAAAAGGTTTGGAATTTATGTCGACTATTCCTGGGACAATTGGAGGTGCTATATTTGGTAATGCTGGTTGTTTTGGTGGAGAGATAAAAGATGTATTAGCTTCTTGTAAGGTTGTTTCTGAAGATGGTGATATTGGTGAGTTATCTAATAAGGATTGTGGTTTTGTTTATAGAAAATCTGATATAACTGATTTTATTGTTGAGGCTACTTTTAATGTTGAAGAGGGTGTGCAAGAAGAGATAGCTGAGAAGATTTCTGAGCAAAAGAAAAAGAGAAGTGCAGGGCAGCCTATGGGTGAGAAGACTTTTGGATCTTGTTTTAAAAATCCAGAAGGGACTTCGGCTGGTGCTTTAATAGATCAAGCTGGTTTAAAAGGTTTTTCTATTGGTGGAGCTGCTGTGTCAGAGAAGCATGCTAATTTCTTAATTAATAAAGGTGGAGCGACTACTCAAGATTTCTTAGATTTGATTGCGCATATACAGAAAGTAGTTTTGGAAAGAGATAATATAAAATTAGAAACTGAAGTTCGAATTTTATCATAGTTTAATGAGAGATTTTGGGGATTTTACTTTATCTGATTGTGAGAAATAATTTTCTCATTTACTGCATGTAAACTTCGAAATCATTTTCACTTCCATCTAAATCAAAATTACCAAAACGTTGTGTTGAGATATTTTTATAAGGGGATAATCATGGATGGAGAAAAACTATGTATTCTTTGCAATAAGAATTTAGCGGAGACTAGAGAGCACAAAATATTAGCTGCTTTTATTAGGGATTTAACAAAAGAAGAAGATACTAAAGAAGTTTTTGTTCATAAAACAAAAAATGTATTTGACGGTGTTTATGAAGATTTTAAGTTTTCTAAAAATGATAAAGGTGGTGCTTTAAAGTTCAAAGACAAGCAATTATGTTTTAAGTGTAATAATGAACGCAGTCAAAGTATAGATAAGGCATTTATAAAATTTATTAATAATGCAGAAAAGATATCAAAAAGTTTTGATGAAAGACAAATAACTTTAGTTAAAAATAACTTTATTCCAATAAAAAATTTAGAATCTTTAAATCAAGTTATTAAATATTTAATTAAAATTATAATTTGTATGATTGATGAAGCAAAACTTGATATTCCAAAAGAATTAATAGGTGATGATTTTTTTTTACAAGATATAAATTTAAATAAGGTAAAATTTAAAATTAAATTGTTAGATTTTATAACAGTTAATGAAAAAAATACATTGATACCAACCAATGGTGACTTATTGATAGAAAGTGGAAAGAATATTTTTCTGAAAAATTATAGAATAAATGGTGTTAATATCTATTTTAAATATTGCTTAGATGAAAAAATTGATATTAAAATATAAAAAAGGTCTCGATTGAGACCTTTTCTTTTTAAACTTATATTCGGTAAATTATTTTTGACCAGTTAGTTCTTCAGGTTTAACTTCTTTTTCTTTAGTTTTAACTTGAGAAACGATGTGATCTAATATTTTAGCTTCAAATAGTTGAGCTCTAAGCATTTGCATAGCTTGAGGATTCTCATTGTAGTATTTAAACACTTGTTCGTGTTGTCCTGGGAATCTCATAGCTTCTTGCATGATAGCTTGTTGAGCATCATTTTCGTCTACTTTAATTTCAGCTTTTTTACCAATTTCAGCAACTAGAAGACCAAGTTTAACTCTTTTTTCAGCTAATTCTTTTTGTTCAGCTTTAAGTTTCTTTTCACCTTTCTTTTTATTTTCTTCAGAAAGTTTATCTTCTTTAATTTGTTGTTCGAATGGTTTCCACATAGCGTTGAATTCTTGTTCAATTAAGCTTTCTGGAAGAGTGATTTTAACTTTAGCTAATTCGTCTAAAACTAAATCTTTCATTCCGTTTTTAGAAAGGCTTTCATAGTGATCTTGAGTCATTTCTTTGATTGAATTTTTAAGATCTTCTAAGTCTTTTCTACCAACTTGTTTAGCTAATTCGTCATCAATCTTAACAGGAACTTTTGCTCTGATGTCATGGATTTTAACTTTGAACATAGCAGGTTTACCAGCAAATTCTTTAGCATGGTATTCTTTAGGGAAAGTTACGTTTACTTCTAATTCGTCGCCTTTGTTTTTACCAATTAGTTGATCTTCGAAACCTTCGATGAAAGAGTTTGAACCTAATTCTAGGTTATGTTTTTCACCTTTTCCGCCAGGGAATGCTTCGCCGTCAATGAAACCTTCGAAATCGATAATAGCTACGTCACCTTTTTTAGTGGCTCTATCTTTTTCTAATTTAGCTGTGCTAGTTCTGCTTTCAGCTAATTGTTTTAATGAAGTTTCGATTACTTGGTCAGTAACTTTTGCAACTTTCTTTTCAACAGTGATTTTTGAAAGTTCGATATCTTTATCTTTGATTTCAGGTAGAACTTCTAATTCCGCTGTGAATTTTAACTCTTTATCCTTAACAAATGAAGTGATTTCGATTTGTGGTTGAGTTGCAGGTGAAAGATTTTTTTCTTTTAAGTAACTGCTTAATTCTGTGTTGATAGCTTCGTTCATTGTTTCGCTAATGAAAGAATCTTCATATTTTTGTCTGATAACGTCTAGAGGTACGTGTCCTTTTCTGAAGCCTTTGATGTCAGCATGTTTTTGGTATGCTGTTAATTTTTTCATCAATTCTTCTTCGAAAAGCTCTTTACTAACTTCAAATGATAAGTTGTATTTTAGACCTTTGATTTTTTCTTTGCTTAAACTCATAAGTTTATTCTCCGTAATAATTAATTAATTTACTTCTCAGAGTTTAGTCTTTTAAAATCAAAAATCAAGGTAATTGTGTTTTGTTTTATATAAATGAAAAAGGTTCGTAATTAAACGAACCTTATCTATAATGGTGCGGGTGAGAGGACTTGAACCTCCACGCCGTAAAGCACAGGTACCTAAAACCTGCGTGTCTACCAATTTCACCACACCCGCATTGTTTGGACTTGGGCAATTTATAACAAATAGTTTTTTAAAAATCAAATAAAAAATTTTAAAAATTATATTTTTTTGCTTTTTGATTAAAAAAAAGCAGCCCTTTGCAGGCTGCTTTTCTTATTAAACGGTAGTAAAGATTGCTTTTCTTTGAGAAGAAAGAAATCTTTCTAATTCATTTAATTTGATTTCGTCTTTGATTTCGCTGTCTGGTAATTTTAAAATAAATTTGCCTTCTAGCATTTCATCAATAGATGGTTGTCTTATATGATATAATTCTAACCTTTTTTTGAAGGTTTCAATATCATTATCAATTCTATCTTCTTGCTTTTGTCTTAGATAGAATCTTTCGATCAGAGTTTTATTTTTAGGTTTGATTTCAATAAATTTGATATTATCGAAATTCCTTATAAAGATCGACTGATCTTTGTTTCTTGGGAAACCATCGAGAACGGTTTTTTTAATTCCTGATCTTTCTAGCCTTTCTAACTCTTCTGATAATATTGGAAGAGTGATCTGATCAGGTACTAATTCACCTTTCTTTTGGAAGGTTTCTATTTCAGGAAATTTTTTGATGCTATCACTAAGTAGTGACGACATACTAATTATATGATAATTACTAAGGTATTTCTTTTTGAAAAAACCTTTGCCACCGCAGGGTGGTCCCATTAGACATAATATTTCCATTACTTTACAAATTAGGTTTATAAATCGTGTTAACAATGGGATTTTATTCAGCTTTTATAATTTTGCAAGTAATTTTATTATTTTCTTGTTTTATCTCTTAAATTTTATTAAAATATCATCATATAAGGATGAAAGGGAAGTTATGTTCTTAGAAAAAAATCAAAAAGGTAGATCTGCTATAGAAATGCTTGGTGTTTTAGGTATTATGGGTATTATTACTATGTTGGGTATTGGAGCTTATAATATTGCTACTAGAAACGTTAAGGGTAATAATATTAAAGCAGAAGTTTCAGCTATTGCTCAAAAAGTAAAAACTATTACTCAGCCAGCAGCTTATGGGGACTGGGGATCATCTAAAACTTATAAGTCAGCTTTTGTTGATACAGGACTTATGCCAGCTCATAATGGTATGGGTGTTGGTTTGGATACGAATGCGACTACGACTGGATATACTATTACGGGTATTGAAAATACCAGTTTTACGATTCATATCGGATTGAGGGATGATAAGGATTGTGCTATTGTTAAAGAACAAAATTGGAGTGAGGCTATAGACGTAAGTGATTGCGATTCTGAAGGCTTATCTATAACGTTTGAATAAAAGAATTTTATTAGGATTGAATTGTGTTTTTTTTTAAAAAACGCTTTTCTTTTCTTTGAACCTGTGTTATATTATACACAATATTGATATGTAATATGAAAAAAGGAGATTTTAATATGTTATCAAGACAAAATCAAAAAGGTAGATCTATGATCGAAATGCTTGGTGTGCTAGGTATTATGGCTGTTATCACAGTTCTAGGTATTACGGCATATACTATGGCTACAAGAAACGTTAAATCAAACAACATTAAAGCTGAAGTTGCTACTATTGCTCAACAAGTTAGAACAATGACTCAACCTTCAGAATTTAGTGAATGGGATGGTTCTACAAGAGATTATGAATCAGCATTCGTTGATACTGGCCTTATGAAAGAGTACAACGGTATGGGTGTTTCTGATGGTTATGAAATTATTGGTGAAGACAATGTTGGTTTCGCTATTGTTATTAATTTAGATGACGATGAAGATGCAGCTTTAGTTTACTCTATGGATTGGTCAAATGCTTCTGCAGTTCAATGTGTAGGTACAGCTCCAACATCTATAACAACAATACCAACAAGTGATGACTCTTGTGCTTCTAACGAACAAGAAATCGTTATTTATTATAATAACTAGTTTGTAATATATGGTTGTTAAAAGTCTCAACTTTGGTTGGGGCTTTTTTTTATTTTTGATGTTGAATAAAATCTTGTTTTATGTTATTTTTCCCCAGATTTTTTTAGAAATGAAAGGATATAAAATAATGTTATTAAAACAAAACGAAAAAGGTAGATCTATGATCGAAATGCTTGGTGTGCTAGGTATTATGGCTGTTATTACAGTTTTAGGTATCACTGCTTACACTATGGCTACAAGAAATGTTAAATCAAATAATGTTAAAGCTGAAGTTGCTACTATTGCTCAACAAGTTAGAACAATGACACAACCATCTGAATTTGGTGAGTGGGCTGGTGGAGGCTCAAGAACTTTTAAAAGTGCATTTGTTGATACAGGTTTAATGAAAGCTTATAATGGTATGGGTGTTGGTACAGATTCTCGTCCAGGATATTCTCTTTTTGGAAAAAACAATGATGGTTTTGCAATTACTATTGCTGTTCCGGATGAAGAGGATTGTGCTTTGATAGCTTCTATGGACTGGTCTAATGCATTTAGTACAGAAGTTGATTGTGATAATGGGTTTGTTACAGTTAATTATGAGGGAAATCCAAGAGATTAGGTGAAATTAAAATCCCCTTTAAAAGGGGGTTTTTCATGTTTAAAAAAAATCTTTTCTATGTTATAATGTTTGAAAGTTGTAAAAATTAATATTTAAGGAGAAAAAAATGTTTTTTAGAAAAAATGAAAAAGGTAGATCTATGATTGAGATGCTTGGTGTGTTAGCTATAATGGGTATCATTACAGCTCTAGCAGTTAGTTCTATTTCTGGCGGTACTAAATCTGTTAAGATGAACTCTTATAAGTCAGAAATTTTGAGTATAGTATCTGAAGTTAAGGAATTGTATGGTGATGATGCTGATTATACAGATGTAGCTTCGAATACTACAGCTTTAAGAAATATGGGGCTTACAGGAGAAGGTATATTGGATACATTTCCTAATGCTGTAGTTGCTATTAATAATAATGATGGTGCTACATTCCTTATGAGAGTTACTTTTGAAGATCAAGAAAACTGTAGTTTAATTGCTACTATGCAAGATGTTAGTGATGATTTAACTAATAACTGTTCATCTAATAAAAGTATTGATTACTTGTTTAATTAATTTTTAACCAAGCGTTTTGTAAATGTTTGATTTTGCCGATTCCTTTGCCGTAGATTGCTATGGCATCGAATTGGCAATTTTTATTTTGTGTTTCTTTTGGGTGTTTTCTTAGAAATAGTTCAGCTGTGTTTGCTATTCTTTGCTGTTGTCTCGGAGTTATAGATTCAAGTGCTTCGATTTCAGTTTTTCTTCGTTTAACTTCTATGAAATGTATGGTATTTTTCTTTTCAGCGATTATATCTATTTCACCAAAAGAAGACCCTTTTACACCTTTAAATCGATTCGATATAATTTTATATCCTTTTAATTTTAGGAATATTTTAGCATAATTCTCGGAAGCGATTCCAGTAAGGTAGTTTGATTTTATTCTCATAAATTTTTCCTCTTTGACTATATTCTTAATTATAAGACTTTTTTCCTTAAAAAATAGTATAATTTTCCTGTTTCAATCTTTATTATGTTTTTTCTCAAAATGCAATTGACTTTTTGTATTTTACGAGTATATTCTGTTTTTGTTCAAGTGTTGTTCTGCTTTTTGAGAGGGATAATTTATTTGAAAGGGGAGAGATATGAGTTCAAATAATGATATTTATGAAGTAGAAAGGATTTTGTTTTGGTTCTATGAATCTCAGAAATTGAGATTGAAAGGGTTTTCAAAAAGAGATTTTAAAAGTCAAAGAGAATACTCTGTTGACGATGTTGCTATATGTATAAAGAGGTTGTATTTATCCGGTTTATTAACGAAGGATGAGTTGGATACTTTTAGCTTGGTTTGCCATAGAGGGATTATTCCTGATGAGAGAGATGAGGATGATGTTTTGATCTATACTCATTGGAATTCTTTTTTAGAGGTGGTTTCTCAAGAGTTTTCTAAGAAAGGTTGGTTGGAAAAAAGTGCTTGCAAAACAGCTTGATACAAAATATAATTTCCCTATTATTTTATTTAAAATTTTAGGGATTTTTTATGATAGAATTTATTGAAAATATTTTTTTAAATCCATTCACAGTGGAAAATTTAGTTTTTATTTCCTCTATTTTGGGATTTTTATTTTTTATATTGTTTAAAAATGTTATTTCATCAGGTCTTTTGAGATTGCTTCAATTATTCTTTTTTAAGAAAGAGAACTTGGCTAAAATAAAACTTAAATTTTTTACTTCAGTTAAAAGTGTTTTATCTTTTTTTGTCTTAGTATTGGCTTTTTATATTTTAGGTAAGGGTGTCGAATTTAAGTTGATGGAAAAGGTGTCTTTATCTTCATATTTTTCACTTTTATCTTTATTGTTTAAATTTGGAGCCGTTTGGTTTGCTTATGTTTTAGTAGATCCTTTGATGGAACAATTAAATTCTTTAAAGAAGAAACTGGGTAAAACTATATTTTCTTGGTTTGTTAAAACAGTTAAGGTGTTGGTTGCTTTTCTTGGTTTGACTATAGTTCTGAGTTACATGGGAATATCTGTAGTTTCGTTGATTGCTTCTTTAGGTATTGTTGGTATGGCTGTTGCTTTAGGTGCTCAAGATATGTTTAAGAATATAATATCTGGTTTTATTATTATATCAGAAAAGAGGTTTAAAATTGGAGATATTGTTAAGTTGTCAGATGGTACTGAAGGGGTTGTTGAAAAGATAGGTTTTAGATCTACTTCTATTAGAGCATTTGATAAGACTATAATTTATGTTTCTAATTCTAATTTTTCAGAAGGTTCAGTTGTTAATTATTCTTTAAGACCTTATAGAAGAATTTTGTGGAACTTGGGATTGGAGTATGACACATCTTCTAAAGATTTGAAAAAGATTAGAGATGAGATATCTAAGTATATAGAAAAGAGTGGTAGTTTTGTTAATAATGAAGAATTGGGTTATGAAGTTAGAATAGATAGTTTTCAGGATTCTTCAATTAATATATTGGTTATTTGTTTTGCAAATACTGCTGATTTTTCTCAATGGTTAAAAATTAAAGAAGACTTGTTGTTAGAAATAAAAGAAATAGTAGAAGAAAGAGTTGGTGCTAGTTTTGCATTCCCATCTCAAACTTTGTATGTAAATAATAAATAGGATTGTTATGAGAAGAAGAGTAAAAAAAATACTTAAGAGTAAGTTTTCACATTTTATAATTTTAAGAACATTAAGCGCCTATCTTTCTTTTTGTTATATGACTTCTAGGATAGAAATTAGAGGTGGCGAAGAAGTTAAAAAGTTAGATGGTAAAAAGCCAATGATATTTTTATTTTGGCATGGTAGATCATTAGCAATGCCAGTTTTTAAAAAGAAACTTTTAAAGCATAAAACTTATGGCTTATTTTCAGATCATGCGGATGGTCAAGTGATAGCAGATTTATTTACATTGAAGGGAATTAATACTATTGTTGCTTCAACTTTTAGTTCTAAGGGGATTTCAGGGTTGAAAAAATCTTTATCTGTTTTGAAAAAAAATGAGTCTATTGGAATATCTCCAGATGGTCCAAGAGGCCCTATATTTAATATTTTAACTGATAGTGCCTTCTTTTTATCTAAAAAAACAGGTGCTAAGATTATTCCTGTAATTGGAAGTTTTTCAAATCCTAAAATTTTTGAAAAGAGTTGGGATAAGTATATGTTTGCAAGACCTTTTGGAAAAGTAGTTATTGATGTTAGTAAGGGGATTGTTGTGCCTTCAGAGGCTAGTCAGGAAGATATAGATAAGCTTAGAGATAAAACTGAGAAATTTATGGTAAATAAGGTTGCTAAATTAGATAAGGAAGTTTTCGGAAGAAAAGTTATTTAGGAAGGAAGTAGATAAGATGAAGTTGTTTTTTTATAGAATATTAATGCAGTTATTGGCGCCAGTTATAGTTCTTATATTATTGAAGAGAAAAAGAAAAGGTAAAGAAGATGCTTCTTGGAAAAGATTTAAAGAGAGGTTAGGTGTTGCTTCTGTTGCTAGGCCTGAGGGTAAACTGGTTTGGTTTTTATGTGCTTCTGTTGGGGAAAGTTTATCAATTCTTCCTGTTATAGAAGATATGAAAAAAGAAGATCCTTCTTTAAATTTTTTGATTACTACTACGACTGTAAGTTCGGCAGCTATTTTGCAAAAGAAAATGCCTGAATATTGTATTCATCAATATGTTCCTGTTGATGTTCCTTCTTTTGTTAAAAAGTTTATGAAGTATTGGGCTCCAGATATTTTGTTTAATGTTGATTCTGAAATTTGGCCTAATCTTGTTTTGAGGGCTAATAGAACTGGTATTAGAATGGGAATACTGAATGCTAGAATGCAGGATAAATCTTTTGCTACTTGGAAGAAGAATATGAAATCTGCAAATAGAATATTTTCATCTTATGATTTTGCAATTGCTTGTGACGATGATAGTGCTGAGAAGTTTAAATATTTAGGAATTAGAGATGTGAGATCTTATGGAAATATAAAGAGTGGGTATGCTCCTAAATCTCCTAATAAAGAAGACATTGATGAGTTTAAAAAATTAATAGGTAATAGAAAGTTTTTTACAGTTTCATCTACTCATCCATCTGTTGAGGAAGAAAAAGAAGTGTTTAGAGCTTTTGAAAAAGTTCTAGAAAAACATAAGGATGCTTTAATGATTTTAGCTCCTAGACATATTAATCTTGCTTCTAATGTTGAAAAATGGGCAGAGAAAGATTTTGGATTTAAAGTTGCAGTTAGAAGTAAAGGAGAAAAATTAACTAAGGATGTTAATGTGTATTTGGCAGATACTATGGGTGAACTTAATTTGTGGTATAAGTTAGCCGATTTAGCATTTATTGGAGGTTCTATGCATAAGACTTTAGGAGGTCATAATCCTATGGAGCCAGCTTATTTAGATTGTATAGTTTGTGCGGGTAGAAATGTTAAAACATTTAAAGAGAGTTATGATGAGATGGAAGCTGCTGGATTTTTTAAGTATGTTGATAGTTCAGATCAATTGGCAGATTTCATTTTAAAATGTTTTGATGACGAAAAGTTTTTGAATGAGACTAAAAATAAAGTTTCTAAGTTTATGAGAGAAAAATCTAAAATTAGAACTTTTGTTATAGAAGATGTTATGAAATTTATTTAATAGGTGGATTTGATTTATGGATTTTTGGTATAGAAAAAAAGGTTTGTTATCGATATTAATGTTGCCATTAGCTTTGCTATTTTGGTTAATTTCAATGTTGAAAAAAGTTAGTTATTTAGGTCGCAGTTACAGATCTTCTTTACCAGTTATTTGTGTTGGAAATATAGTTGTTGGTGGAAGTGGTAAAACACCGGTTGTTATAAAAATTGTTGAAATGTTGCAAGCTCAAGGTTTAAAAGTTGCTGTTGTATCTAGGGGGTATAAATCATCATTATCATCTTCAAAAGGAGTTGTTATTGTCGATGATGAGTATAGTGCAGATGAAGTCGGTGATGAACCTCTTATGATCTATAAAAAGACGGGTGCTTCAGTTTATGTTTCACCAGATAGATCTAAGTCTGCTAAGGTAGCAGAAAATCATAATTGTGATGTTATTGTTATGGATGATGGAATGCAAAATTATACCTTGAAAAAGGATATAATTATATCTGTTTTTAATGGAAAAAATGGTGTGGGAAATGGCTTCTTGATGCCGGCAGGATGTCTTAGAGAAAGCTTGTTTTCAGGAGTCGTTAAATCTGACATGGCTATTTTTATGGGAGACGATTCGACGGGTATTTCTAGTAAGTTTAAGTCTTTTGTTACAGGGAAGTTGGCTGCAGATAAGGTTTCTGTTAAAGAATTGAAGAAGGTTAAAAACTATATTGCTTTTGCTGGAATTGGTAAGCCAGAGAAATTTTTTAAATCTTTAAATGATATTGGTTTAAATGTTTTGTATCAAATGGAATTTGAAGATCATTATTCTTACAGTGATGAGGATATAAAAAGGTTGTTAAATTTTGCAAAACAAGAAGAAGCAACTTTAGTTACTACTGAAAAAGATTTTGTTAAGATTTCTAAGAAGTTTAAAAAGGAAATTTTAGTGTTACCAGTGGCAGTTGAATTTTCTAAAAACGATTTAAAAAAGCTTGAAAAACTTTTGCATTCTGTTATAGTAAAATAACATTTTATTATTAACGAATTAGGAGTTGTTTTATGTTTGAATGGTTTTGGAATGCGGTTAGTTTTGATATTTTACCAACATTCCCTATGGTTCTAACTTGTAAAGGTTTTATTGGAACTGTTCTTTTATGTTTTATACCATCTTATATTGTTTATGCTAAACAAGGTATTTCTAGAAAACAAATATATGCTATGTCTACGATAGTATTTATTTTAACTTATTCAGTATTTTTTGTTAGTTTATCTAATTTCTTTTTTGATAGGGCTAAAATGACAGTGTTGGTTAAAACACTTTTAGCTATGTTATATGTGTGGAGTGTCTTGGATCCAACAAGTGTTGTTAGAAAAGGTATTAAGGCAAGAGATTTTGCAGCATCTAATTTTTTTGAAAGATGGGTGGGTAATCCTTTGGGTTCATTTTTCTTTCACTTGTTTTATGGTTTCTTTAAAATTTTACCATTGCCAGTTGCTTCTGCTATAGGTGGTGTTTTGGGTAGGTTTATAGGATTGTTTATGTCTGGTAAAAACAAAATTGTTGATAGTGGATTGAAAATAGCTTTTCCTAGAAAGTCAGAAGAGAAGAAAAGAAAAATTAAGTTTGGTATGTGGGATATGATGGGACGTTATATTACGGAAGCTCCTCATATTGGAACTTATTATAAAAATCTTGGTGACTATGTAGAAGTTGAAGGTGAGGAAATTTTAAAAAAGTTTAAAGATAAAAATCAAAATTTTATTACTTTTATTTCTCATTCAGGATCTATGGGAATAATAAATACTATATTTAAAAAGTATGATTTGTTTATGAATATTGTATATAGATCTCCCAATAATTTCTTGGTTGATAATATTACTAAAAAGACTTTTGGTTATACATTGGGTAATGTTAATTTATTACCTAAGGGAAAACAATCTTCAAGAGATATGTTAAGGGTCTTGCAAAAGAATGGTAATGTTAGTATTACTCCTGATCAAAGATATGATAGAGGTTTGGATTTAAAATTCTTTGGTGTTAAAGCTCCAACGGCACCTGGTGTTGCTAAATTGGCTAGACATTATGATTGTCCAATAATTCCTGTTCAATTAATAAGAACTAAAGGTTTTAGACATAAGATTGTTATACATGAACCATTTAAAGTTGATAAGACTCAAAATGTTGAGGCTGATATGAAAAAAGGTATGCAAAAAGTTAATGATCACATTGAAGCTTGGATTAAAGAAAATCCTGAGCAATGGTTTTGGGTTCATAGAAGGTGGTCTAAAAATCAAGAAAAAAAAAGTTCTAAATAATATAAAGGATTTGGGAATTTTAAATCCCTATTCACGAGAAATGATTATCTCATTTACTATTTGTAAACTTTGAAATCATTTTCGTAAATATTAAAATTAAAATAACCAAATCTTCAAGAGTGTAATTTTTGAACTTGAAATTAAATTTGATTATTTTGAGAATGTGCTATTGTTAAATAATTTATTGGAGGAAAATTTATGATTAAAAATTCTGGAAAATTTGGAAGACAACAAACTTTAAAAAAGGAAGTTGTTGTTAAAGGTATTGGAACTCATACAGGTGAAGAAGTTAGTGTTTCTTTGAAGCCAGCAGGAGTTGATTTTGGTATACAATTTTCTAAGAATGGATCTGATTCTGTTAAGGCAGCCGCTGATAATATTTTTGCTTTTATGGGTTGTACTGTAGTTGGTACTCAAGAAGATAATATAAAAACTATAGAGCATTTAATGGCTACTTTTAATGCTATGAAAATAGATAATTGTTTAGTTGAAGTTTCTGCAGGAGAAATTCCTATTTTTGATGGTTCTGCTAAGACTTGGGTTGATGCTATTTTAGAAGCTGGTGTAGAAGTTCAAGATAAGCCTCGTAAGGTTTTAAGAGTTTTAAAGAGAGTTGAAGTTGTCGATGAAAAAACAGGTAGTAAGGTTTCTTTAGAACCAGTAAGTGATAACGTTGAAGATTTAGAATTAGATGTTATTGTTGATTTTACTTTTAGTGGGGAACAGGGGGCAGAACATATTTTAATGGAAGAAAGTTTTGTTAAAGAAGTTGCTTTTGCCAGAACATTTATTGAGAGAAAAACTTATGAGCAATTAAAATCGGCAGGCCTTGTTGTTGGGGCTGTGAAAGCTGTCGATGCTTTCTTTGATGGAAAGGCTGAAACTATTTCTGTTGGAGTTGGTATAGAAGAAGGCGGTGAAATTTTAAATCCAGAAGGCCTTAGGGATGAAAAAGAATTTGCTAGACATAAGATGTTAGATTCTATAGGAGATCTTTATTCTTTAGGATATCAAATTATTGGTAAGTATGTTGGATATAAGCCAGGTCATACTTTAAATAATTTGTTGTGTAAGAAGTTGATGGAAGATAGTAGTAATTTTGAGATAATAGAATAAATTTTTTAAATCTTTTGCACGGGCTAATCGTAAAGAAATAATTTTTATTTAAAGCGATTGAGTATTAGATATATACGATACTTTATCTAAAAATCATTTTTACATCTATCCGCACAAAATCTTTGAAAATAATATTGGGTGGGAAATAATTTGTTATCGGTATAATTTTTATTTGATTATTTTAAATTCATTTATTATAATTGTTTTATCGTAACGTTGATCTGCTAACAACAGGGAGTTGAAAGAAGAACAGTAGAAATACTTATTAGAACTTTCCGGGTAAGCCCGTTATAGCTACGATTGATAAGGTCGTTTCAAATTAAGTCAAATTTAAGGGTGGCACCGCGTTTATCGCCCCTTATTCAAAAAATATAATTAAATTTTGTTTTGTGATTTTAGAGATCGCCATTTTTGAGTCTTTAATTTTATGAAGCAATTAATATTGTTTTGAAGACAAAAAGGAAAAGTAAAAAATGACAATAATTAAAAATAAATATAGAACGCATTCTTGTGCTGAATTGAATGAACAAGCAGTTGGTGAAACTGTAACTTTATCTGGTTGGATTCATAAAATGAGAGACCATGGTGGATTGATTTTCGTTGATTTAAGAGATTATTATGGAATTACTCAGGTGGTTTTTGATGCTTCTGTTTCTGATGATCTTAAGAAGATTGAAGAGAATAGAGTTGAAAGTGTTATCACTATTGAAGGTGAAGTTGTTGCTAGAACTGAAGAAACAATTAACCCTGATTTATCTACTGGTAAAATCGAAGTTGCTGCTAAGTCGTTTAAAGTTTTAAGTAATGCAGATGTGTTACCTATACTTGTTGCTTCAGATGAAAAGTTTGGTGAAGATTTAAGACTTAAATATAGATATATAGATTTGAGAAGAGAGAAGTTGAAGAAGAATATTCAAATGAGAATGGATGTTTTTAAAGAAATTAGAAGTATTATGAATGGAAAAGGATTTAATGAAATTCAAACACCTGTTTTGACTGCGTCGTCTCCAGAAGGTGCAAGAGATTTCTTAGTTCCATCTCGTGTTCATCATGGCAAATTTTATGCATTACCACAATCTCCTCAAATTTTTAAAGAGCTTTCTATGGTTGCTGGTTTTGATAGATATTTCCAATTAGCTCCATGTTTTAGAGATGAGGATTTAAGATCAGATAGATTGTTAGAATTTTATCAATTGGATATGGAAATGTCTTTTGTAGAAAGAGAAGATGTTATGGAAACTATGCAAGATAATATGATGAAAGTTTTCAATAAATTTAAAGGTGATAAAATTATAGATGAGAATATTCCTCATATTACTTATCAAGAAGCTATGGAAACTTATGGTATTGATAGACCTGATTTGAGAAATCCTCTTGTTATTAAAGAAGTTGGTGAAGTTTTTGCAGGTTCAGATTTTGGTTTGTTTGCAAGCTTAGTAGCTAAGGGAAATAGTGTTAAAGCTGTTAGAACTCCTGGTACTGCTGGTCAACCTAGATCTTGGTATGATAAGTTAAATGATTGGGCTAGAAGTGAAGGTGCTGGTGGTCTTGGTTATATTGTGTTTAACGAAGATGGCACAACTAAAGGACCTATAGCTAAGAATTTAGATGAAGCTAGAATTAATCAAATTAGAGAAATTTGTGGTGTTGAAAATGGCGATTCTGTTTTCTTCTGTTGTGATAAATTAGAAGAAGCTCAAAAGTTTGCTGGAAAGGTTAGAACTAAATTGGGTACAGACTTAGAGCTTATTAATAAAAATGAATTTAAGTTCTGTTGGGTAATTGATTTTCCTTTCTTTGAAAAACATGAAGAGACTGGTGAATTAGCAATGGGTCATAATCCATTCTCTCAACCTAGAGGTGGAATGGAAGCTTTAAATAATGCTGAAAATCCATTCGACATTTTATCAGAACAATATGACTTCATTTGTAACGGTTATGAACTTGGTGGTGGATCTATAAGACATGAAACTTTAGATACTTTAGTTAAATGTTTTGATATGGTTGGCTATGGTGAAGAAGTAGTTAAAGAAAAGTTTGGTTCTATGTATGATGCTTATCATTACGGTGTTCCTCCTCATGGTGGAATTGCGATGGGTATGGAAAGAATTATTATGTTGCTTTGTGATGAGCCTAATCTTCGTGAGGTAGTTCCTTTCCCTGCTAATGGTAAAGGACAAGATACTATGATGGGTTCTCCTTCTGAAGTTTCTGAACAACAGTTGAGAGAGGCTCATATTAAGGTTAGACCAACTATAAAGTAATCCTTTTTAAAATTCGGGGATTTTGAATATTTATTCCTGAAAATTGCTTCCTCAAGTACTACTTGTACTATACGGAAACAATTTCAGAAATACTTAAGTCAAAAGTAACCAAATCTCTGGAGGTTTAGTTTAAGAAAAGCAGTTTTAATAACTGCTTTTTTCTTGTGAAAAAGTTTGTTATTTGATAGAATGTTTTATGCAGAAAGGAGATATTTAGATATGCATTTTCCACATCATTATTCATTAAATTTAGAAGATAAAGAAATTAGATCTTTTTGTTTTTTAGGTTTCTTTTTTTCTATAGCTATTACAGCTTTTAATTTGATATTGCCTTTGATATTAAATGATCTTTTAGGTGGTAACAAGGTGTTGGTTGGTTATTATTTATCAGGCTTCGCATTTGTAGAAATATTCTCTAGTCTTTTAGTTTCTTATGTCTTTATGAAGTACTCAAAGGTATCTGTTTTAATACATTCTTTGATGTGGTGTATAGCCGCAATTTTGGGGATGGGAGTTGTTAGCTCTATTTATCCTTTTGCGATTTTGGATATTTTGAGATCAGTTTTGTTTATTGTTATTTTGACGGCATTTATTTTGTTGATTTCTGACTTTTCTACTAAGGAGAAATTGGCTAAAAATATGAGTGTTAGGACTGTATTAAATAATGCTGGTGGTGTTTTAGGTAGTTTTTTAATAGGTGGAATTGTTGCTTATTATGGTAATGGAAGTATGTTTTCTTTTGTTGCTTTGATATTGCTTTTATTGTTGTTTTATTTAAGCCATATGAAGTTGGTTCAAAAGAATAAAACGTTGCATCATAATAAAGATAAATTCTCTATGAAAGATATATTAAAAACTTTTGGAGATCTTAAAAGAAGGGAAGATATAAGACAGATATTTTTATTATATTTTCATTTTGGTTTGTGGATATCTTTCTATTCTGGTTTTAAATCTTTAATGATTGTTGATTTAGGTTATGATGTGGAAAGATTGGGAATTATTGCAGCTCTTACTTCAATTTCAGCAGGGTTTTCTTCAGTTTACTCTTCAAGAATGCACAAGTTTTTAGATATAAAAAATAAGAGTATTTTTACTTCATTTATTTTATCTAGTTTGTCTATATTGATGTTCTTTTTGTATGAGCTTGGGTTGATGGGATATGCATTACCTTTTGTTATTATACTTATTTCATCCTATTTCTTTTTACAGTTTGTAGCTTCTGCTAGACTAATATTCTTTTCGTTTGTATTGAATGTTAAGGATAGGGCTAAGTATTCTTCGTTTGCTATAATTGTATTTAGTATTGCTAAGTTGATAACGCCTTTCTTAGTTTCTATAGGGCTTAAGATGGGATTTGGAATGCATCATTTCTTTTTAGTTATGCCATTTGTTTCATTCTTGATGAACTATATTTTTTATAGACGACCTGAGTTAGAGGGGAAATAAAATTCTTGATTAATTTGAGAATGTTTTCTATGATGTTTTTGAAATGTACATTTCAACGTTCTTTGAAATTTTCAGGGAGCTGTTACTTGAAGAAAACTGATGTCATGTAAAGCTAATGTTTTAATTAGGTTTGGCTAAAGTCTACTTGAATTTTTATTGAGAAAAGAATTTGAGATAGTGGAATAGTAAAGTGACAGGGTGCCTGAGAACAATTTTTAAATATCATCGAAATCAGATGAGCCCCACAGAAATACTTTTATGTAATTTCTAAAGGGGCATTTTTTTTATGAATTTTTCATAAGGTCTAAGAAGTTTTGAAGAAGAACTGAAGAAGATAGTTTGTCAGTGATTTCTTTTCTTCTTTTTCTTGTCATGTCGAATTGCCCTACAAGCATAGTTTCTACTGCTGATGAAGTTAATCTTTCATCAAATAGGATTATGTTTGTTTTATCATCTAGTATATTATTAAGTTTTTTAGCAAATGAGTGAACTTTTTCAGACGATTCTGTTTCCTCATTTTTCATATTTAATGGAAGTCCTAAGATGATGAAATCTATTTGCCACTCTTTGATTATATTAGGAAGTTTTTGAAGAGCTTCTTTAGGTGTTATTTGCATGAAAGGAGATGAGATAGTTTTCGTGTCGTCTGACTTTGCAATTCCTATGCGTTTTTCGCCCCAATCTATACCTAGAGCGGGTGATTTTTTAAGCCATTCTTCTTTTGATATTTTTTTTGTTTCTACTATCATTTTATTCTTGAATTTCCTTTGTTTATTGATAAGATTATATGATATGAAAAATAATATCAAGGATAAATAGAAAAGGAAGTTTAGATGGCTTTTACTAATGATGAAATTAAAAAAGTTGCGCATTTGGCAAGATTAGATATGAGTGATGAAGAATTGGCTTCATTGAAACCAGATCTAGATGCTATTATGGATTGGATTGAACAATTGAAGGAAGTTAGCACTGAAGGTGTTGAGCCTATGTTGAATGCTTGCGATTATGATCTTCCTATTAGAAAAGATGAAGTTAAGATGAATAACACAAGAGAAGATGTTATGACTAATGCGCCAGAAAGAGGTGGAGAGAAGAAGGAGTATTTTTCTGTGCCTAAAATGGTATAAAAATTTATGTTCTTTTGCACGATTAATTGTAATAAATAATTTTAATCTTTGGCGATTGAGTATTATATATACACAATACCAAATCTGAAAATCATTTTTATTTATACTCGCACAAAATATTCATAAATTTCCAGTTAATGGATTTTAAAATTTTTAAAACTAAAGAGGGAATTTTGAAGTTTGTATTTAGTTAATTAAAAATAGGGGAATTGCTATGAATATAAATGATTTGGATGAATTTTTTACTTTTATGATGAGTAAGTATGATCAGGCTCTTGAAACTGATAGAGAAAGAGCATTGAGTAGAATTGTGAGATTGCAAGAAGAGCTTGGTGAATTGGCAGAGCAGACATTTTGTAAGATTGGTGTAGGAAGAAAAGAGAAAATAGATTCTTATACACAAGATGCTTTGGAAAAAGAATTTGGAGATGTTTTTATTTCGTTAATGGCTTTTGCTAAGGTTCTTAAAATTAAACCGGATGAAGCTATTGCAAAAACTTTGGATAAGGTTGCAGATAGATGTGGTTATGAAAATAAACATCATTGGAAATTGGAGAAGTAGATATGGAAATAATTAAATACCCTCAATCATGTTTTATGGTTAAGTCAGATGAGAAAAATATTTTAGTAGATCCTGGTAATTTATTATTTAAAAGTGAGTTTTTAGATGAATGGAAAAAGGCTGATTTTATATTGATTACTCATAGTCACGGTGATCATTGTTTTTCAGATGTTTTAAAAGAATTTAACTGCCCTATATATTCTACGAATGAGGTTAAAGATAGAAGTGGCTTGGATATAAAAGTCGTTAAAAGTGGTGATGAATTAGATATTGAAGGTATTAAGATAGATGTCGTTGATGCTAAACATGGATATATGCCTTGGTTAACTACTTTTGATGCTGAGATAAATGATGGTGTTGGATTTATAGTTGAAGTAGAAGGTAAGAAGATATATTTTACAAGTGATACTTTATGTTTTAAAAACGATTATAAATGTGATGTTTTATGTGCGCCAGTTTCTGCTCATGGTTTAGTTATGGGTGATTTTGAATTAGTTCATTTTTCTAAGATGGTAGAAGCTAATTTAGTTTTGCCATGTCATATGGAAAACCCTAAGTTTCCTGTTGATGTAGAAAAGATGGAAAATGTTTTGAGTGAATTAGACGTTAATTATAAAGTTTTAGGAATTGAAGATTCTGTAGAAATATAAATAATAAAAGAAAAAGAAGGAAGTGAAGAATAAAATGAAATTGTATGATTTGACTATTGTTGAAATTAGAGATGGTTTGAAAGCTGGTAAGTTTACAGTTGTTGAGCTTGTGGAAAGTTTAATTAAGAGAGCTGAAGAATTTAAGCATCTTAATGTTTTTGTTACAGAGACTTTTAATCAAGCTAGAGAAAGAGCTGTTGAGTTAGATAAACAAATTGTTGCTGGAGAAATCTCTGATAAGAATTTAGCTGGTGTAGTTGTAGGTATGAAAGATATTTTCTGTACTAAAGGTGTTAAGACTACAGCTTGTTCTAATATTCTTGAGAACTTTGTTCCGCAATATGAATCTACTGCTTCACAAAAAATGTTAGATAATGGAGCTATATTTTTAGGTAAGACTTCGTTGGATCAATTTGCGATGGGATCTTCTAATAAAACATCTGCATTTGGTAATGTTTTAAATCCTTATAAAGATACTTCGAGACCTGAGAAAGATTTAGTGCCTGGTGGTTCTTCAGGTGGTACAGCTGCAGGTGTTGCTGCAGGTATTTTCCCTGGTGGTACAGCTACTGACACTGGTGGTTCTGTTAGACAACCGGCGGCTCTTTGTGGTATAGTTGGTTTAAAACCTACTTATGGAAGAGTTTCTCGTTGGGGTATTATAGCTTATTCTTCTTCTTTGGATACTCCTTCTACTATGGCAAGAACAGTTAAAGATGCTGCTATTCTTTTAGACGGTATGGCAGGTCATGATGAAAAAGATTCTACTTCGGCTCCAGTTGAGACACCTTGTTTTGAAAATGCTTGTAATGCAGATGGATCTGTTGAAGGTTTAAGAATTGGTATTCCAGCAGAATATATTGAAGGACTAAATGGTGGTATGAAAGAATTGTTAGATTCTCATATTGAAGATTTAAAATCTCGTGGTGCAGAAATTGTTGAAATTAGTTTGCCTCATACTAAATATGCATTGCCTGCTTATTACATAATTTCACCAGCTGAAGCTTCTGCTAACTTAGCTAGATATGATGGTGTTAGATATGGTCATAGAACTGAAAAAGATGTTGAGAGTTTAGCTGATATGTATTCTAAGACTAGAAGTGAAGCTTTTGGTGAAGAAGTTAAGAAAAGAATTATGATTGGTACAGCTGTTTTATCAGCTGGTTTCTATGATGCTTACTTTATTAAAGCTGGTAGAGTTAGACGACTTATAACTCAAGATTTTGAAAAAGCATATGAAAAATGTGATGTTATTTTAACACCGACTACTACTGGTGGGGCATTTGCTACGGATGATAAATTGTCTGCTATTGATATGTACTTGAATGATGTTTATACAGTGTCAATTAACTTAGCTGGTTTGCCTGCGATTTCTATTCCTGCTGGATTGAATAAAAATGGTTTACCGTTAGGTTTGCAATATATTGGTAAGAAATATGATGAAGAAGGTATTTTGAAAGTAGCTTCTGTGTCAGAAAAGATTATTGGATTTGATAATAGACCGAGTAAATTTGATAAGTAGAAATTTATATTTCAGGAGATGAGAGATGAGTGAAAAACCTAAAGTTACTAGAGCTGGTGGTGGAATTATGTTTTTGAAGGATGGTAAAGTTCTTCTTGGATTAAGACATGATGAAAAAGAAAAAGCTGATAGTGATTTAAATGGTGAAGGGACATGGACATTTCCTGGTGGTAAATATGATTTTCAAGATGGTCTGTTTGATGGGGTAGCTAGAGAAGTTAAAGAAGAAACAGATCTTAATTTGAAAAATGCTCATGTGTTTACTATTACAAATGAAAGAGTTGATACAGCTCATTATGTTACTCTTGGTTGGATGGCTGATGAATGGGATGGTGAAGTTAAAGCTATGGAGCCTGATGAAATAGTTAGGTGGGAATGGTTTAATTTAGATAATTTACCTGCGAAGTTGTTTAGACCTACTGAGAAAATGATAAACAATTATAAAGATAAAATTTTTATGATTGAAGATGATAGATTAGATATAAAATAAAAAAAGGAAAGTGTGAAAAATATGACATATACTATAAAAGGACAAACTGGTGATTGGGAAGTTGTAATGGGATTGGAAATTCATTGTCAGGTGATTTCTAATTCGAAATTGTTTTCTCCTGCTTCAACTAAATTTGGTGCAGAACCAAATTCTCAAGTGCATTTAGTTGATGCTGCTCAACCTGGTATGTTGCCTGTTATAAATGAAAAGTGTATTGAACAAGCTGTTAAAACTGGTTTGGGTATTAATGCTGTGATAAATAATAAATCAGTGTTTGCTAGAAAGAATTATTTTTATGCTGATTTACCTCAAGGGTATCAAATTTCGCAAGCAGATCAACCTATTGTTGGAGAAGGTCATGTTGATATTGTTGATGATCAAGATGAACATAAAAGAATTAGAGTTGAAAGAATTCACCTAGAGCAAGACGCGGGTAAATCTATTCATGATATGGAACCAGGTAAGTCTATGGTTGATTTGAATAGAACTGGTATTGCGTTGATGGAAATAGTTTCTTATCCAGATATTAGATCTCCAAAAGAGGCTGGTGAATATGTTAAAAAGATTAGATCTATAGTTCGTTATTTGGAAACATGTGATGGTAATATGGATGAAGGTTCTATGAGATGTGATGTTAACGTTTCTGTTAGAAAAGTCGGTGAAGAAGGATTTAGAACTAGAACTGAGACTAAGAATGTTAATTCTGTGAAGTTTGTTATGCAGGCATCTGAATATGAAGCTAAGAGACAAATTGAAGCTTATGAAAATGGTGAAGAGATAGTTCAAGAGACTAGATTGTTTAATACATCTACTGGTGAAACTAGATCTATGAGAGGTAAGGAAAATGCTAATGATTATAGATATTTCCCAGACCCTGATTTACTTCCATTAGTATTGAGTGATGAATATATTCAAGATATTAAAAATAATTTGCCAGAGCTTCCTTCTGAGAAGAAAGAAAGATTTGTTAAAGATTTAGGTTTGTCAGATTATGATGCTGAAGTTTTAACAGCAGAAAAAGAGAATGCAGTTTATTTTGAAACAGCTATAGCTGCTGCGAAAAAGGCTGAGGCGAAATCTATTTCTAATTTGATTACTTCTGAGCTGTTTGGAATTTTGAAGAAAGAAGAAGCTGGAATTACAGAAAGCCCTATTTCTGCTGAGCAAATTGCTGATCTTGCAGATCTTATTAAAGAAGGTGTAATTTCAGGTAAGATTGCTAAGCAAATTTTTGAGCTTATGATTGGTGAATGCAAAAGTAAAATGCCATCAGTTATAGTTGAAGAAAAAGGTTTAAAGCAAATGAATGATACTGGTGCTATAGAATCATTGATTGATGAAGTTATCGCTGCTAATCCAGATAAGGTTGCTGAAATAAAGGCTGGTAAAGATAAGCTTAAAGGTTGGTTTGTTGGACAGGTTATGCAGAAGTCTCAAGGTAAGGCTAATCCTGGTCAAGTAAATCAATTATTGGCTGCGAAGTTGAAATAAGGTTTTGGGGATTTTACTTCATCTGTGTTATAAAAAGAACCCTCGCGTATCATCTATACGCGTCGGAACCTTTTTATTTAACATCTAAAGCAAAATTACCAAAACGTTGGGTATTGAGATATTGCTTAATTAAAAGATATTATTAATATTTAAATTAATTCACTATGGAAAATGTAAAGGTTAGACTTATTGGATTTGAAAAATATAAATTTGATAAGCTTGAAAAAATTAAAGAAGAGCTTGTTGAGCAATATTATAAGGAAAATAGAGTTAAAATTTTTTTTGAAAAATTAAGAAAAGGTTTTTATCGATTTTTGTCTATGATATTTTTAGAATGAAGTTAAGGTTGTATCTTGACTTCTTTTTTATTTTATTGACTCGTGGAATTATGTTTTGTAGAGTTTAATTAGTTAAATTATTTGTAAAATTAAATACTATTTATATATGGGAAAAGTTAATAATTTATATGTCGCTGTTAATTATGATTTAGGTGTCTTAGAAAAAGAATTGCCATTTAATTTGTTTAATAGTCTTAGAGGGCATCATACTACAATAATTTATATTGGAGAAAGTTATGATGTTGTTTCTATTGAAATTGTTTTGAGATATATTTCTATTTGTTATTATAAATTTAAGATGAGAGTCGATGGGATATATACATTTTATGATGAACATGGTTATAATTTTTTAGCCGCAAGTATAAATTCTTTATATTTAGGTAGAATTAGAACTTCGTTAGCTAAGGCTTTTGATAAAGCTGAAATTAGGTATTCAATGGGTTTTGGATTCAATCCTCATATTACATTTGAAGAAATAGTTTCAGAAATTGATCTAAATAAAAAGTTTAAAGATTTTAGGCCTTTTGAATTAAAAGTTGAATCTATTGACTTGGTTTATAATAAAAAAATTCAGAAGAGATTTATGCTTAAAGAGGTTTCATGAGGTATATTTTATTTTGTAGAATGTTTTTATATTGAATAATTATGGCTGGATTAGATTTAGATGGAAATATTGAAGAAGGAATGGCTATTAAAACAACTGATACAATAGAGATTAAGTATTGTGAATTAGGTTATAATCTTCAATGTTGTAATTGTGGAGGTTGTAAAGATAGAGAAGATTTCGGTGAGATAGCTGGGATGCTTTCTACTTCTATTTTTTCGGATGATTAAGGAAAGGGTTGCATTAATGGCAACCTTTTTTTATTTGACTTTTTTTGAGAGAAATGTATTTTATCCATAATTAATTAAGTAATTTAAACCTAAAAACAAATCAATGATTGATCGAAATTCAGTGAAGAAGTTGTCATTTAAGGAATTAATAAATGATAATGTTGAAGTGTCTTATGAAAACTATGTTTTTCATTTTACTAATGGAAATGACAAGTTTTTATTAAAAAGAGATGATGACGATTCTGGTCGTTGGAAAATAGAAGGTCATTTAGGATTTTCTAAAGTTATTAACTTTATTTCTAATGAGATTAAGGAAGAGTTATTAGAAAACTTTTCTAAAAAAATAGAAGCCTTTCATAAAAATAGAAAACTTCGCTTTAAAATACTTTTAAAGCAAGATCATTCTCTTAATGTTACTTGTTCATGTAATGGACTTATAGACAGAGAAAGGAATGAAGCGGAAGAGTATTTTGAAAAACTTTTCAATGAATTTTTTGAAATATAGAATAGAGCGGCCCATAGAGGTCGCTTTTAATTTTTAGTTGTTTAAAAAGTTTAGTAAAATCAATGGTTAAGCTTTTATTCTTATTGACTTTAGTAAATTAATATTATATATTTAAGGAACACAAAATATACATTTAAAAAGAGAAAATGACTCAGGGGAACGAAGATCAATTTAGGGGAAAATTAGATAAGGATGAAATTATTAGTTTTGTTTCTTTACTTCCGAAAATTGATAAGTTGACATCTTTGGATAATTTTTTATATCAATTAATTAAAGAAGTTTTTTCAAAAGATATCGCTGAAAAAGCTTTAAAATCTTATCGATATAAAATTGTAAATAAAAAAGTTTGTTCATCAGATGAAAAAAAGGAAGATATTTTAAAAAAATTATTGTTAGATTCTTTATCTGAAAATTTACCTGAATAAAGTTATTTTGAGATCCTTCTATTAATTATAATAGAGGGATTTTTTTCTTTTTTATGAAATATATTTTTTGTTGTAAATTGTTTGTTTACTATTTATAATGTTTGTGCAAATTTTATTGAAAAGGGTAAATTTATGAAGAAGTTTTATATAGATACATTTGGGTGTCAGATGAATGTTTATGATGGAATTAGAATTGCTGATATGTTGAAAAAATTGGCATTTGTTCAAGTGCAAGATGAGAAGGAAGCTGATGTTATTCTTTTGAATACTTGTCATATTAGAGAGAAGGCTGCTGAAAAAGTTTTTTCTCGTTTAGGTAGAATTAAAAAGGCTTTAGAAAAATCAGGTAAGCAAGTTGGTGGAGAAGGTTCTCAAGTTGTTATTGGCGTTATAGGTTGTGTTGCTAAAGCTATGGGTAAGGAAATTTTTAAAAGAACTCCTTATGTTTCTATTGTTTTGTCTTCACAAAGATACCATTTGTTGCCAGATATGATTGATAAATCTTTTGTTGATTTAATGGAAGAAGGTAAGGCTAGAAATATAAATGTAGATGTGGAAGATGGTATTGAAAAGTTTGATGAATTGCCTCAGTTGAGCAAGTCTTCTAAAGTTGCATTTTTAGCTATACAAGAAGGTTGTGATAAGTTTTGTACTTATTGTGTTGTTCCTTATACTAGAGGTAGGGAAATTTCTCGTCCTGTTGAAGCTGTTTTAAAAGAGGCTAAAAACTTGAATGATTTAGGTGCTGTTGAAATTAATTTGTTAGGGCAAAACGTTGATGCTTATCATGGAGTTGATGTTTCTGGTGAAGAAAAGAATTTAGCATATATTATTAAAGAAGTTGCTAAGTTGGAAAATGTTAAGAGAATTAGATATACTACTTCTTATCCTACGCAGCTTGGTGATGAGTTGATGGAATTACATGGTAGTGAGCCAAAGTTAATGCCATTGATTTATTTACCTATGCAAGCGGGTTCAGATAACGTGTTGAAGACTATGAATAGAAGATATACTCAAGAGTCTTATTTGGCTACTATTGATAGGTTGAAAGAGATAAATCCTAATGTTCAAATTTCGTCAGATTTTATTGTTGGTTATGTTGATGAAACAGATGAAGATTTTGAAGAAACTTTAAAGGTTGTTGAAAGAGTTGGTTTTATTCAGGCGTTCTCATTTAAGTATTCTAGAAGACCAGGTACTGCTGGAGATAGAATGGAAGGTGGTAGACATGTCGCTGAAGATATTAAAGCAGAAAGATTAGAAAGGCTTCAAGCTTTATTGAAAAAGAAACAATCTGAGTTTTATGATAGTTGTGTTGGAAAAATTATGAAAGTTCTTTTTGAATATAAGGGTGAAAAGACTGGATTATGGGTTGGTCGTACAGAATATATGCAGCCAGTTATGGTTAAATCTGATAACGATTTAGAAGGTGAAATTTTAGAAGTTGAGATTGAAAGTGCCGGTCACTCTGTGTTACATGGAAAGATATAATGTTAAAGTAAAAACTGCAGAAATTATCTGCAGTTTTTTAAAATGAATAATTAAATAATAGCCATTACACCAATTTCTTCGACATTCTCGTGATAATTATTTCCGTTGAAACGAAAATCTTTTATCTTATCTCCAAAAGTTTTCCATTTTTTATTAACTTTTATCATCCTTTGGAAAAAAAGTTTTTCTTTTCTTGGACTTATCAATAGTATTTTTGAATGTTCTTCAGGGAAAATTACTACGCAGGCATCCAATGCTGTTGATTGTTCTAATCGGTTATAATTTTCTCTATTTGAAAATATTAGTTTTTTACCTCCAATTTCACTTTTGATTAATTCGGTAGTTTCAAACCTTTCAACTATTTTGGCGTTTTTAATTCCAATTAGTTGAGTCATTTTTGATGGTTTAATTGGGGTAACTAGATTGTTTACTAACATTTTAAGGCTAATTTCTTCGACCTTGAATCCTTCTTCTTCTAGTAATGATTTTAATTCAACTTTGTTTAATTTATTCATAATATAAATGTTTGTGTTGCTACCACCTGAGTTTAGGCAGCTTTTTAAGCAACTGGTTTATAATATTGTTGTTTCAAATTATATTTTATAAAAATCTTTTTGTCAAGTATTTATGTTTTTTCTTTACAAGTTTAAAATTATGTTTAATAATTTATTAGTTCTTTTAGAGGGGAAACTAAAGGAGGCTCATTATGACAGCTAAAGAAGATTCTAAAATTCAATATTATGAAAAGCATTCTGCTAATGTTGGGGATAATTTTACAGAGATTAAATATTCAGGACCTACGCGTAAAGATTATAGGGGTAAGACTTTGTTGTCAGATTATGTATTTTATTCTGATGGTAAGGCTCTTAGAAATCATGAAAAGATTTTTGATGGACATTTGATGCAAAGAGATTTTCCAGAAGAATTTCTTCCTGATAATATGAAGGAAAGCTTAAAATATTTTAGGAATGAGAATCATGTTGATTATGTATTTGCCTCTAATTCTAAAAATAAATTAAAGTTATTGTTTGAAGGTGTGAATGATATTGAATTTAAACATGGATTTTTAATGCATGATACGGATAATGAGAATGATGCTTTTAAATTAAGTTTTGTTGAAAACGAAGAAACTGGGAATATGGATTTGAATGGTTACTATGATTTAAAAGATCTTGTTACTAAGTTGGATGGAATTGAAAGAGGATATCATTTTCAAATACATGGTGAAAATACTTTTTCATTTAAAGTTGATGGGAGTGATGAAGTTGCTACTTATTTTTTAGTTAATGTTTTAGATTGGGATAAGGGAGAAATTGAGTATTATCCTTTCGATAAAAATGTTAGAGAGCTTGTTGATGGGTTTGCTATTTTGGGTTGGAGAAAAAGTCCTGCAGATCGTTATTCAAAAGAAGAATTTGATAAGGTTTATAAATTACTTGAAGATGGAAATTCTTTTCAAGATTTAGGTATAGATTATGATAATGCAAAAGGTAATAATAAAAAGTTTGAAACTTATAGAGATGGAAAGTATTTTTCTTATTTAGATAAAGAAAATCTTTATTTAAAATCTATTGAAGAGAGGGAAGATGGTTTTTCTATAGATACTATTAAAGAAGGTAGTTATGATAAAGTTGGAGTTGGGAAGGATGATAATAATTGGGTTTCTTTTTATAAGAGAGATAAATCTAGAGATCTTATCATATTAGATGGTGGCAATATTGTCTGGGAAGGAAATGAGGATAAAGAATATTCTTATAGAGATTATGATGGAATGTATGTTATATCTTATGATAGTTCGGAGCATGGTGTTAAGAAAAATAAGGAAGTTGTCTTTTTAGATGAAAATAAAAACGTTTTATTTAAGATAGAAAAATTCCAAAAGCATCAAAGTTATTATTATACAGATAAGGATTTTGAAAATAATTCTTTATATGCTGAAAGTGATAATAATATATCCTTTTTAGAACATATATTGATGGATAGAACAGATTACTTTACGAGTAACGATGAATTGGTAAGGTTTGTTAGAAGTATTCCTGAAGAAGAAATTGAGGATTTTAGGATTGAATTTCAAGAAATCATAGATCAGCTTAATTCTGAATATTCTGATTTTGTAAAAGATAAAGATATTAGAATTAGCCAGGCTAGAGAGAATGAAATTAGGAAAAATGAAATTTTTAATTTACAAAATAAGTTGAATGAACTTCAAAAAGAAGATCAATTACATGATTAATATTTTTGCAATAACCTTGTTAAATTAACGGGGTTATTTTTTTCTTTACAATAATTTCTTGACAAAATATCTTCTATGGTTTATTTTGAGTTTAGTTAAAATGTAAATTATGATAATAGTTTAAATATATAGATATGAAAAAAATTAATTTAGAATTTCTTAAATTGCATAACTTGTCTTTAGTTGCGGCATCTAATGATGGAAAGCTTTTTCTAAAGCTTATTAAAGATGATGAAAATAGTCACAATCATTCAATGAGAAGCTATGTTAAGTATATGTTTCATGATGTTGATTGTTTAGAAGATTCCATTTCTTTGAAGGTAAATAAGTTTGAATTCCCACAGTTTTTAAAAATTTTGGATACGGAAGTTTTGATAAAGTTCTTTCAAGAGTTTAGAGTTTTATTAAATAAAACAGAAATATCGGGTACTACATATGTAGCCTTTGATGGAAATAAATTAGAAACTTTATATGCTAGTTTAGAAAAACGTGGGGATAATGATCCCTTAGCAGCTTTGGAATTGGAAAAGATTTTTTTAACCTATTTCTCTTTAGAAGAGAAAAATGGGGTGGAAGAAAAATCAGAAAAAGTTGATGTGCCGGAGCTGGTGCCTATAAAATCTTTTTTAGATGAAGGATATGGAGTTTCTTTTAAAGTTGAAATTAACTTTAATAAATTGATGATTCAACTTAGTAAAGGGCCTAATTTCATTTTTGAATTCGGTTCAGCTTCTTCTAAAGAGCTGGATAGTTTTTATACCTATCCAGTGGATTATAATTTAATGGAATTTGTGACTTCCAATATTATTGGAGAAAAAATGTGTTCTTTTTATGGAGATGTTAAATCTCATTTAAAAGAAAATGTGGAGCTTGCTTTTTATAGAAGGGAAGGAAATGAATATTCTACATTTGCTAATACATTTTTTTCCGATGATGAAAATCAGAAAACTGAGTGTTTGGAAGGTTTGCGAACTAAGTACTTTGATTATTAATTTTTTATATATAGCCCTGTTAAATTATCAGGGCTATATAGTTAAAAAAATTACTGAGATGAAAAAAATTAATTTAGTAGATTTATTGTCTAAGGAGAATTTTAAATTTGGCTTTGGACTTTATCAAAAAGAAATTTCATTCGAATATGATAATTTAGTTGTCAAATTTGAATTTGGTTTAAATAGAAAAATTATGATAAGTAAGCTTTCTGAAGAAGAGCGCAGGGTTAAGGCTTTATTTCCGGAAAATTTATTGGAAAGTTTTTTTAAAGAAGTATGTAAATTAATAGTAAATGATAAGGTTGTTTTAACTTTTTTAAATTCTAAATTTACTTCTATCGAGGCTGAATTCGGTTCTGCTGAAGATCATTTAGATGATGTTAAAAAAATAGTTGAAAAATACTTTGTATTATGAGGACCTTTAGGGGTCCTTTTAATTTATCTCCTTGCTTTGTTTTGGGAGATTCTTTAGACTTTACTCATGTTATAATTTTTTGATTTAAGGGATTCTTATGTATGAAATTTTAATTAGAAATGAATATGAAAATTTGGATGATATTTTATCTGAGTTTAATGTTGTTATAAAGGATGTTATTGAGGCTTCAGCTAGTTATTTGAATTTTTCTTTAGATGGAAAAGAAGTTTCTATTTTACTTACTAATGACAGTGAAATTCATAAATTGAATAAAGATTTTAGAGGTAAAGATAAACCGACTAATGTTCTTTCTTTTGAAACGGAAGATGATGAAATGTTGGGTGATATTGTAGTTTCTATTGATACAGTTTTGAAAGAGGTTAAAGAGCAGGGTAAAGAATTTAAAAATCATTTCGTGCATTTAATTGTTCATGGATTTTTACATCTTCTGGGTTATGATCATTTGGATGATTCTGAGGCTGATGAGATGGAAGGTTTAGAAATAGAAATTATGGAAAGTATGGGGTTGGATAATCCTTATTAAAGATTTTTAATCATGAAAAAATATAGAGAAAGAAGTAGGATTTATTTTATGAAAAGTTGGGTTGAAAAAGTAGTTAAATTTTTAAAGGAAAAAAAGATTTTTTCTTTGGCATTTTTAGGTTTGATTGTTGGTCTTTGTGAACCTAAAATTGATAGTCAAATTTGGTGGTTAAAATTTACTATAATTGGTGTTTGTTTAAATGTTTTTTATAGTGTTTTAAAAGATACTTTTAGTAAGAAGATTTCGTTTAAAGAATTTTACTTTTTAGTACTTTCATTTTTTTATGGATGGTTTTTTGTTTCGGCATCTTGGGTTGCTAATTCTGCATTAGTGAATGGGTTGCCATCTTATTTTGTTGTTGGATATTTTTTAATTAGAGTGTTTTTCCCTGTTGTTTTGGCAGGTGTTAAATCTATACCTTTTTATTTTTTATGGAAATATCAAAAAGGGCAAAATAATGTTTGGAAAGCGATTCTTTTTGCAGTTGTTTTTGTGTTGTCAGAGATGTTTTTAACTTTTGTTTGGCAAGGTTGGCCTTATGAATATATGGCTTATAATTGGTTTGAAGTGAAGAGTATGATTCAGCTGGTATCTTTACCGTTTATCTCGGTTTTTGATTTATCCTTAGTTACTATGCTTTTGATACTATCTTTTAGGTTTATTAATTTTAAAAATAAATCGATTCGACCGGCGTTTTTGGCATTTTTCCTACCTTTTGTGGTTACTATCTCTTTTGGATTTGTTAGGTTGAGTGGGTATGAAAAGTATGATGTATCTAAGTCGGATTTGAAGTTAGATTTTTATTTGTTTCAGGGTAACGCTCCTTCATATATAAAATATACTCCTAAGGTTATAGATCAAAGAAAAACAGATTTAATAAATATGCAATCTACTATTTCTTTGGATGAAAATTCTGATAGGATTCCTGTTTTTACTTTTTATGAATCTGCTTTGCAATATTATATAGGTGGCAGTAAACTTCATATAGAAGAAATTCAAAAAATCATTCCTAAAAATGGATATTTAATTTCTGGTCACTTAGCTTCTTTTGGATATATAGATCATAAAACTGATGATTTTGAAAGGAAGTTTTTTAACTCACTTTCTACATTTGATTCTAATGGAAATATTATTCATACTTATGATAAAAAAAGGTTGGTTGCTTTTGGTGAATACTTGCCTTGGTTTTTGAAAATTTTTGTTCCTGAAAATGGAGAGGGAAGTGGATTTTCTAATGGTGAAAATAGAGATGAATTATTCTTAAAAGATAGATTGTTTTTCTTACCTAAAATATGTCATGAAATTACATTTCCATTCTGGAATTTTAAATTCTGGAAAAAGAAAGATGATGTTGAAAAGTTTGCCATACTAAATGTTCTTAATGAGGGATGGTTTGCAGATAAGGTTTTAGATAAGCATTATATCATTTCTACATTTCAAGCAGTAGAAAATAACAAGCCTTTATTAAGAATTGCTAATACAGGTTTAACAGGGGCGATTGATAAATATGGTTTTTCTATGGATGGAATTTCAAACGGAGAAAAGAAAAAATATTTAAATAAAAATATTTCTGGTATTTTAAAAATTTCTCTGTAAAATATTTAGCATAAGGGGAAAAAAAAGAACTGGGTTTTTAATTCAGTTCTTTTTGATTTTTGACTTTGTTTAGAAAGATTTAATCTTTTAAAACTTTTTCAGCGAATGGAAATAGTTCAGGATCTCTTGCTCCCATTATCACAACAGCATCACCTTCTTTTAAATTAGGAAGACGATCTTTTAAGTTTTCTAACTTGTCTAAAAATTCTCCGTTTGTGATTTTATCAGCTACTATTTTTGAGCTTTCAAATTCTTTTGTTTTAAGATAAGTATCCATTAGATAAAGTTTATCTTCTTTTCTTAGTAGTTTATTAAATAAGTCTGGCATTTTATCTTTCATGTGAGTATGTGATACCATTCCGTGAGGTTGGTACATTAAGAATACTCTTTTATATATTTCTTGAAGAGCCGAAAGAGATGCTTCAATTTCTTCTACTGTGTGAGCAAAGTCACATATACTTGTTACACCATCTTTGTTATCACATATGCTTAATCTTTGTTTTGTTCCTTTAAAGTCTTTTAATGCTTCAATAGCTTCTTCACTAGTGATATCAAAGTTTGCCGCAGCTGCAATTGCACTAGTTGCATTATAGGCATTGAAATATCCTATTATAGGCATTTGAGCTTGTAGGTTATTTACTTTGAATGTTAATCCATTGGAAGAGCTTTTAATGTCTGTTATAAAATATTTTGCGCATGAGCAAGTTCCGAAAGAAACTGTTTCTATATTTTGATTTTTAATATTGTCACTTAATTTACAATTTTCATTTTTAATAAGTAATTTTTGAACATTGTTTTTAGCATAGTCTTCAAATACAGCTTTTGCATCTTCAATGTTTTCGAAATGATCGTTACCTACGTTTAGAACTATACCAACTTCAGGTTGGCATTGAGAGATGATATCATAAAAGCCTTTGCTTTTGTATGCTTCACCACTTTCGTCTATTTCAGCAACGATTATATTGCTTTTACCTATTACTAGGCGAGAGTTGTAATTAGTCATTTCAGATCCAGTTACTATTGTAGGATCTTTTTGGCATTTTTTAAGAATGTGGCCAACCATTGCTGTTGTAGTGGTTTTACCAGCTGTTCCAGCAACGCCTACTAATCTGTAGTTAGAGAAGAATTCTGCTAATTTTTTTGGTCTTAAGACAGATGGGATATTTAACTTTCTAGCTTTGGCTAAATCTTTTTGAGTTTCAGGTATAATTCTGTTAATGATTATTTCATCTGTGTTTTCATTAATACCACTTCCATCTTCTGGAAATATTTTAATACCTGCGTCTTCTAACTCTTTTCTTACTTCAGGTTTTACTCCTTTATCAAAGTATATATCTGATCCGCTAACGTTAGCTCCAGATGCTTTAAGTAATAATGCTAGTGGTTGCATTCCGTTTCCGGCTATTGCAGTAAAAAAGTAGTTCTTAGTCATTTCTTTTTCTTTCATTTTAGGATTAATAAATAGATATTTTTCTAACAGTATTTTTCTTTTTTTCTTCAGCTTCGGCCTCAGCTTTTTCTTTGGCTTCTACTTGATCTTCTTTATTTTTTTCATTAATAATATCTTCAGCTTTTTTTAATTTTAAAGCTTCTTTTATTTTTTTTGTGAATTCTTTGTTTTCACCCACTTCGATTCCTCTTATAGTTTGTTCTTCGAATTTATCTTGTAGGTATTCAGGAGTTCCGCAATCATATCCTGTTCTTTTCATAGCATCACATACGTCTTGAAATATAGGTTCGCAAAATTGAACAAATTCTCCGCAATCTCTTTCACCTTTATCTCTTCTTGATTCACTTACGTCTGCTGATTGAGCTTGAGTGCAATATTTAAAGTTGTTCATACATTTTGAAATAGAGTATACTTTTCTTCTACCAAATTCACCCCATTCTTGTTCTTCGGCTGCGTGTGTTATTGGTGTTGCAAGTAATGTATTTGCTATTAAAAAAGTTGCGATTTTATATAATTTCATGGCTCATTCCTTTTGTATATTATTTTATAAAAAAAAGCTTTTTTTAGCAAGGGAAAAAATAAATTGTAAATTGAATGTAAGTATTCTATAATATACTTAAGTATAGTTTTGAATTTATGCTTTTTTGTACGATCTAATCGTAATAAATAATTTTGATGAGGTGTTTTATGTCTGATAATAATATAAAAGAAGTTTTGATATCTTCTACGGCGAAGATTGTTGCCGCTTGTGTTGATAAAGAAGTTGTGTCTAAGGATAAATTGGGTAAATTAATAGAAGATGTTTTTAAATCATTGAGTAACTGCGCTCAGGGTAAATTGGGTAGTGGAAATGTTCCGGCTGTTTCTATTGAGGATTCTATTAATGATGATTATATAGTTTGTCTTGAAGATGGTAAGAAATTAAAAATGCTTAAGAGATATTTGAAAACTCACTATAATATGACACCTGAAGTTTATAGGAAGAAGTGGGGATTGCCTTTGGATTATCCTTTTGTAGCTCCTAACTATGCGAAGACTAGAAGTAAGTTAGCGAAGAATACTGGATTAGGAAAGTAATATAAATTGAAAAAGTTATGATGGGTGAACTATGGAAAAAAAATTGGAAATAAAAACTAGAGATGGATTTAGCATCTCAGGTATATATTATAATAAAGAAAAAAATCAAAAGAACTTGGTTATATTTTTACATGGATTAACAGGCTTGATAGATTCATATCTTATTAAAAGAAGTGTGGATTTTTTTTATCATAAAAATTTTGATGTTTTTGTTTATAATAAATATAGTGATGAAGAAATCGATGGAGTTAAGAAGAGAGCTTTATATGAAGGTTTGACTATGTCAAGACAGTCTCAAGATTTGCAAGATGTTTTTTATTATTTTAAAGAGAAATATGATAGTATCTATTTAGTAGGCCATAGTAATGGAGGATTAGCTATTGTAGTTGCTAATATTTTATGTTCTGGGCAGGCTTTGTGGGATCCTACTTTTAATCAAAATGTTTTAGAGGAGCAAGAATTTGTAATTAGGAAAAAAGATTTACCAATAGTTAATTGGGATGGTCAATATTATTTAATAAATGATGAGCTTTTAAAAAATTCTAAAATCTATACTAAAGATAAAGTTTCAGAATTATGCTCTAAGATAGAAGTTCCTACGAAAATAATAGTTGCTAGCAAATCAACTAAGTGGAATGATTGTTATGAGGGAAAAATTAAAAATTCAGATTTTGAAATTTTAGAAGACGCTAATCATAACTTTACTAAGTTGGGTCAAGTTGATGATGTATGTCAGAAAACCTATGAATTTTTTATGAATAAATGTAAATAGTTATGATAAAAAAAACCTCTCAATTGAGAGGTTATTTTTTATTTGTTATATAAACATCTGAAGCCGTATTCTTTAACTTCTCCGCCACCATATGTCGGTTTGTATTCTTGTAGGTCGTATTTTGTTAAACCTAGAGATGGTTCGTTGTAAACAGTGATAGGCATTCCGTTACCGCAAGTTCTGATCATATATCTATCAGCTACTGCAGAGATCATGTTTTCAATGGTATCAGGGTATGCTCTATTGTTATCAGACACCCATAGGACTCTAAATTCTTTTAATTCACCAGTATGGAATTTATATTGAACTTTGAAAGAGT
Organism: Alphaproteobacteria bacterium; assembly: GCA_025210155.1. Taxonomy (NCBI): domain Bacteria; kingdom Pseudomonadati; phylum Pseudomonadota; class Alphaproteobacteria; species Alphaproteobacteria bacterium. Next base: position 53,155 of record JAOASE010000002.1, read on the forward strand.
GTCCTTTAAAAGTTTCCATTTTTTCTCTAACCTTATTTGAATACCATTTTTCTTTTACATACTCTATTTCAGATTGAGAAATTTCTTTGTTTCTTGCCAGGTTATCGTATCTATTTACGTCATTATATTTTTGTTCTACTTCTACGTCAGAAAAATTTTCAGAATCTCTGAAGTCGTTCATAGAACAAGCAGCTGTAGAAATTAGTGCTCCAGCAATTAATATGTTTTTGAAATTTTTGATTTTCATATCCTATCTCCCTGCATATTTAGATATATTTTATCATAAATTATGATTGTTTACAACAAGATTATTTTCTATCTTTTACCTATAAGGAATTTATCTATATTTCCGTTTAATACGCTTTGCACGTTACTCTCTTCGATACCGTTTCTAGTATCTTTTACTAGTTGGTATGGTTGCATAACATATGATCTAATTTGATTGCCCCAGCCAATTTCGCTTTTATTTGCATTGGCTTCGTTTGTTTCTGCTTCTCTTGCTGCTACTTCCATTTCGTATAATCTAGATTTAAGCATTTTCATACATTCTGCTTTGTTTTGATGTTGTGATCTAGAGTTTTGAGATTGTACTACTATTTTAGTAGGTAGGTGAGTTATTCTTACAGCTGAGTCAGTTTTGTTTACGTGTTGACCACCAGCTCCGGAAGCTCTGTATGTATCTATTTTTAGATCTTTATCTTCTATTGTTATTTCAATTTCTTCTTCTATTTTTGGATATATCCATACAGAAGCGAAGGATGTATGTCTTTTAGCATTAGAGTCGAATGGAGATATTCTTACTAATCTGTGAATACCACTTTCGTTTTTTAACCATCCGAAAGTGTTTTCTCCTTCTATTGAAATAGTTGCAGATTTAATACCTGCAACTTCACCGGATTGCTCTTCTATGATTTCATACTTGAATTTCTTTTGTTCTGCCCATCTGATATACATTCTTAAAAGCATTTCTGCCCAGTCACAGCTTTCAGTTCCTCCTGCTCCAGGGTGTATTTCTATATAGCAATCGTGTTTATCTAGTTCTCCAGAAAATCTTGTTTCTGTATTTAAAATTTCAAGTTCTGTTAGAAGGTTTTTGAAGTTGTTTTCAATTTCTTTTATTAGATCTTTTTCATTTTCTTCTATTGCTATTTTTAGCATTTCAGAATTATCTACTAGAGTATTAGAAAGGGTTGAGAATTTTTCTAATTTTTTCTCAATAGATTTTTTTTCTTTTAAAACTTTTTCAGATTTTTTTTGATTATTCCAGAAATCAGGTTTTTCAATTTCTTTTTCTAGATCTTTTAGGGTAGAGGTTAAAGTAGGTATGTCAAAGACACACCTTTATATTTTGAATTAACTCTGAACATTTAGATTTGATATTTTCTAGTTCTATCATATTAGAAGCCTGTTATATCAGTACATTGACTTAGATAAACTTTAAGTTTTGAACTTTGTAAAGCTGTTCTTGAATCGATAGGAACTAATCTGTCACCAACTTGTTTTTGAACAGAACAGATATTCATTCCTGTGTTGTTAGAACTTATTACAAATATGTTTGTTTTTCCAGACATGTTATTTACGTGACTTACGAAGCTATCAATATTATTTTTGCTTACGGCAGACCCAAATACGTTTTGACTTATTTGAGCATCAATTGGATTGTTAGCATCTACATAAGTTGGGTTTTCAAGTATTATTGAAAGTCTGCTTGTTGCAACACCAATGTTAGTAGTATTGATATTGTATATAACTCCATTTATTAAAGCATCTAGTTTTGAGCCATCTGAGTCAGCTGGAGCTACTGCAGGAGCTGAAGGTTGAGCAGAAGTTCTACCTTTTATTTTGTTTATGCTACTGCCTATTGCGTTAATGATGTTTGCATCACTATTTGATAGACCAGCATTGGCATTATTAATTCCTTTTTGCATAGCATAAGCATCTCTTTGTTTTGTTAGAGAGTTTGTTTGGCTATCAGGTGAATATAAATTTATGTCAGTAATTTCGAAATCATCTACACCACAAGCTGCCTTGGCTTTCATCATGTATGTAGAAAGTACCGCGTCTACTGTTTGTCTCCAGTTAGCTTCTTTCCCTGTGAATTGACCTGTAGTGAAGTTGTCTACATATCCCATAATATTAGATGCGCCCATGTTTCCTGCTCTTTCGAAGTCTCTTCTAACTTCGCCAGAACAAGATCCTTTTGCTCCATCAAAATATGAACCTGATGAAGAAATTACTTTCATGTGGCAATCTTTAGCTTTGTTTAATAAATCTTTTGCTCTTTGGCATTCGTAAGAGCTTTCTTTAGCACTTTGTTCGATGTTATTTTTTATAGATAAAAATCTTTCGATAGCTTTTGATTTGTAAGCTGAACATTTTTGTCTGTAATGTTCTTCTTGATTTGCAGGAACTACATAGAATAGATTTGCATCCATGAATGTAGATAGGTCAGACATAGAAGAATCTGCGCAATCTTGATAAACGCCATTTGAAACATCTATATCGTCGTAACAAGCTTTATCTAATGCTTGAAGTAATACAGAGATACAATCCTCTTGAGAGTATTGAGCTAGGTAATAATTGTTATACTGTTGTCCACCTACGGCCATGAAGCCACCGTTTCCATTACTTTTCATATAACCTATATGTTTTTGAGCATTTCTTTGGTTGGCGTACCTAGTATTTGTTACAAGAGAAAAGGCATCATTTGATACTAAAAATGAAGTTAAAAATATTGGTAATAGTGCTTTTTTAAGTTTCATAACCTATTTCTCCTAACTCAAGATATAGATAATTATATCAGAAAAAAAGCCTTCATGCAACTTTTTTTTAAACTCGCTATATAAGTGGTTTTTAATTTGTTTGGAATTATATTTTATGCTTGATTTTTATTTTTTATTCTATATATTTCTTTGTATTAAAATACTTATGGGATTGTGGCGGAACTGGTAGACGCGCTAGACTCAAAATCTGGTTTCTTCGGAAGTGGGGGTTCGATTCCCCCCAATCCCACCATTACTTTGCGGAGGTTTTGTACCTCTTTTTTTATTTAATGATTTCGTTTCCCGTCGAATACGCATACGAAGTATAGATCTTCTGTAGAAGAGGTGTTATATACTTTATGGAAAGCTCCATCTTCTATTTGAATTACGTCACCAGCTTTAACTTCAAAAATTTCTGTAGCATCTTCAGTTTGGGAAATTTCCATTTTCCCTTCACCTTTTATGAAGAAGTATATTTCTTCTTGTCCTTCATGTTTGTGTCCACTTGTATGTTTGTTAGGGTGAAGCGTTGTGCTGCTAAGGATTAAATTGTTTAGTAGTGGATTGTCTTGCACTATATATGTTTCGTTATTTTTTAATATGTTTCCCTTTATATCGTTAATATTCGTTTTGATATTTTTAATAGGGCTGAATTTTTTCATTAACATTTCCTTTTCTTATTTTATATGTTTTATATTATCTTTTTTATGGGTTTTTGTAAATAGGGAAGTTTCATTGATTTGTTTAGGAAAAAATGAAAAAAAAGCTTGCAAAATGGTTTTTTGTATGTAAAATGTCAGTACATTAATGATTAAGAAGTTTTAAAACGGGTGTTAAGCCGTTGCTTTATATGGAGATTTAACGATGAAAAGAACATTTCAACCATCAAACTTAAAAAGAGCTAGAAGACATGGGTTTAGATCTAGAATGGCATCTGTAGGTGGTATTAGAGTTTTAAATGCTAGAAGAGCTAAAGGAAGAAAAAAACTAACAACTGTTTAGTATATTTTCTGAATACGAAATATAGGTCTCTACTTCAAGCTGAAGTAGAGATTTTTTTTTGAATTTTTAAGTCTTTTAAATATTATATTGCAAATTTAAGAATTAAATTTGTTCGGTTATGTACTATTATGTACACGCCCTCAAAATTTATTCTTGCTTTACAATCTACTAAATTAAAATACTTAAAAAAAAATTGTAACAGATCTATTATAACTTGTATTAAATGGAAAATAGGATTATACTTTTAGGGAATTTAAAAAGGGAAAATATTATGTTTAAAAAATTGGGAAAGAATAAAAAGTTTAAACGTTTTGAGATAGTTGAAGAGGGTGACTATCAAATAGATGAAAGATATATTAAGAGAAATAAGGATGGTGATGTTAAGTTAATACCATTCTTTTGGCAGTTTTTTAGAAATGGGAAATTTCTATTTATTTTTGCTTTTACATTAATACAGTTAAGTAATCTTTTTTCATCAGCTATAATTCCTTTTTTGATAAAAGAAATCTTAAATATTATTGATGCTTCTCAAAAGGCTCAAGTTTTTAGCAATGTATCTTTATATATTTATACTTTTTTAGCTATTTTTTCTTTGACTTGGTTAATTCAATTTGTTGCTGATAATTATATAAATAGAAGATTTTATAGTCAAAAAAGAAAAGAGTTAAGATTATCTTTGTTCAATTATTTGCAAAAACATTCTTATAAATATTATACGGAAAACCCATCTGGAAAATTAAATTCTAAGATAAATTCTGTTTTGAGAGTTTTTAATATTATAGAAAATATTAATTGGTTTTATTTATATATAATTATATCAGTTATCTTTAATGGAATAGTGTTTTTTAGTATAAATAAATATCTTGGAATACTTATGTTTACTACTATGGCATTAATGTCATTAGCATATTTTTTCTTTAAAAAGCCAATTAAGAAGATTTCTGAAAAGAGAGAAAAACAAGGGTCTAAAACAAGTGGTGTTTATATAGATTGTTTTACTAACTTCTTGAATATGAAATTATTTTCTAGTGTTAAAAAAGAGAATAGATTTTTAAAAGATAGTGAGGATAGATATACTACTACAACTTATAATACTTGGGGTATAAAATCTTTCTTTTCTTTGAGTGTCTATTTGATAAGAGAAGTTATCGCAGTTCCTTTAGTTATTTTGTTATCAGTTTATCTTTATTCTAAAGGACAAATTAAATTTGGTGATTTATCATATTGTATATTTATGTTTTCTAGAATTGTAAATAACTTTAACATATTGTTGAGATACATTAGCCATGATTTAGATGCTGTGTCAGAGATTAGATCTGCGTTGAAAACTATTTTACAACCTATTGAGATAAAAGATAAAGAGGATGCTAAGAAGCTTTCTTGTAAAAAAGGTAAGATAGAATTTAATAATGTATACTTTTCTTATAATGGAAAAGATAGTGAAGTTCTTAGAGGTTTTAATCTTACTATTGAAGCAGGGCAGAAGGTTGGTATAGTAGGACATTCTGGAAGTGGTAAAACTACGTTTATGAATTTGTTATTGAGATTTTATGAAAAGCAAAAAGGTCAAATTTTGATTGATGGACAAGAGATTGCTGATGTGACTCAAGATAGTTTGAGAAATGCTATTTCTGTGGTTCCTCAAGATGCAGTTTTGTTTAATAGATCTCTTAAAGAGAATATTGTTTATGCAAAACCAAGTGCTAAGAAGAATGAACTTGAAAAAGTTGCTAAGGATGCTCATGCATTGAAGTTTATAGAAGGAACTGAGAAAGGGTGGAATACTATTGTTGGTGAAAGAGGTATTAAACTTTCAGGTGGTCAAAAGCAAAGAGTTGCTATTGCTAGGGCTATGTTGAAAGATGCTCCTATTATCTTTTTGGATGAAGCTACTTCGGCATTGGATTCTGAAACAGAGGCTCATATTCAAGGAAGTTTTAATAAGTTGATGGAGAATAAAACTTCTATAGTTGTTGCTCATAGACTTTCTACTTTGAAGCATCTTGATAGAATTATTGTTCTTGATAAAGGTAAGATTGTTCAAGATGGAACTCATGCTCAGCTTATTAGGAAGAAGGGGATTTATAAAGAGTTGTGGGATAAGCAGGTTGGAGGCTTCGTATCTGAGTAGATTTTAATATATGGGTTTCGTATATTTTACTTCATCTGCGTTATAAAAAGAACCCTCGCATATTACTTATACGCGTCGGAACCTTTTTATTTATCATCTAAATCAAATGATAGATTTCGTGATGAAATTTTTATTAATTTAAAAATGTATTGAAATTTTAAAGCAATAAAATGCATAGTGGAAGAAGTTGTGTAAAATATAAAAAAGAGGTGAGTTGATCACCTCTTTATTTTTTGATTTATGCTTTTATTAAACTGTCATTATGTCAGCTTCTTTTGTTTTAAGCATAGTATCTACTTCTTTGATATTTGTATCAGTTAAATCTTGAATTTGTTTTTCATAATCTTTTAGCATATCTTCAGAAATTTCTTTTGCTTTTTCTGCTTTTTTAATTTCGTCGATACCTTCTCTACGAATGTTTCTGATAGCTATTCTTCCTTGCTCAGCATAGTTGTTTGCAACTTTAACTAATTCTTTTCTTCTTTCTTCATTTAGTGGAGGAATAGGAATTCTAATTAAAGTTCCATCTGATGCAGGGTTAAGACCTAATTCAGATTCAATGATTGCTTTTTCTACTGCAGAGATGTTTGATCTATCCCATACAGAAACAGAAATTGTTTGAGAATCTGGAACTGAAAGTGTTGCACATTGGTTTAGTGGCATTTCAGATCCGTATATGCTTACTTTAACGCTGTCTAATAGGTTAATTGAAGCTCTACCAGTTCTTAATCCACTGAATTCATTTCTTAAGTGTTCAATAGATTTTTTCATTTTTATCAATAAATTGCTCTTTAGCTGATCTATCATTATATTCTCCGTAAATTATTTATAATTTTAATGTTGTTTATGTATTGTATTAATTTATGTATTAAATTGCAAGAGGGAATTAGGGTAAAAAATAACCTCTTAATCCTGAGGTCATTTATAATTGTTTACCAAACTAATTGATATCCTTTTTGTAACATACATTTTTTATACTGAGACGGTCTCACAGTTCCATGTCTTGGAGGTGTTGAAACTGATATTCTTCCTCCGGCATCAACGTATTGTCTGTTTTCGAAAGTTGCCCAAATTCCATCCCAATCTGGCATAACGCTAGGCGTTAATGGACTTATGAATTTTTCCATTTGAGATGGGATAGTAAGTCTATTAATTCCAAGACATTTTTTATGATCAGCTACGAATTTCTTAAATGTAACGTAATCGTTTTGCCAATGGAAAACAGTGGCTTGACCTATTTCGTCTTGGTACCTTGTTTTAGAAGGTGGAATTAAACATCCGCATAGTGCAAAGTTTAATAGAATTATTAATGTAGTTTTTTTAATTCCCATATTTTCCTCTAAGAAGTTTCTTGAGATTTATTTTATCATAAAAAAGTTTTCTTTAAAAGAATTTATTTTATGTATATAGAAGGGGTGATTCTTATTTCTATTCTATTGTTAGTTGCTCTTCCTTCTGGAGTAGTGTTAGGAGCAATCCATCTTGTTTCACCTAATCCATTAATAAATAATCTTTGTCCTTCGATACCTCTTCTCATAAGATCTTTAGTAACTGCTTCAGCTCTTATGATTGAAATCTTTTGATTTGTATCTGCGTTTCCACTTGAGTCTGTGTGTCCAGTAACTTCAATTAGAGTTTCATCATAATCTTTAAGGATTTTTGTTAATTTATTTAGTGTTGTATCTTGGCTTGGATTTATTGCAAAATCAGATGAAAGAATTACGTGTTTTGGTATTATTAAAACAAGGTCTCTACCGGCTTGATTTATAACGAATTCAGAACTTTCTAAATCTTTAACAACTCTTTTAGATATAGAGTTACTGTAAGCATCTACTTTTTCAAATTGAATAGGTTGAATACCTATTTTTAAAAGTTCTTTGCTTTTAAGTGCTTTAGCATAACCAGTCATAGCTCCGTAAGATGGTTGTCCTGGAACTTCTGTAGATTTGTTCATTGTTGAACATGCGTTAAGCATAATTATTGAAAGAAATGTTAAGCTTATTTTTTTCATAAATCTATTCCTTTGTTTAAATTAAAATCTGTATGATAAACCAACTCTAACAACTGGGAAAAAATCTTCAGGTAGATCTTCTTTGATGTTTTTTTCTTCTTGAGCTAATTGAGCATCTATTTCTGAAGAAAGGTCTACCGAACCTCCGTTGGCAGTTCCTGTTCCAGATAGCATTACATCGTTAGCATCTTTATCAAGGAATATTATACCAGCATCAATTGTTAAACCTAGTCCCCAAAGTATTTCAGATTGGTATCCGATTCCTGCATAAGGACCTGTTAGGTCATAATCTATTACTGAAGAAACTTCTGCACCTGGATCAAGGGTATATTCTGTTCCACCGATATTTATAGTTGGATCTACAAGATTGTCTACAGATGCAATTGCGTGCCCATCCATATCACCCCAGTAGTATCCACCAGAGATTCTGATGTTTCTTAAAATAGGAACTTCGTTGAAAAGGTAAAAGTCTATTAGAGCACCTTGAGTTTTAGTATCTATACCAACTTCTTTGAATTCTTCACCATCTATTTCGAAATCTTCGATAGTATCGTCAAATGTGTTGTAGTTAAATCTGAAACCTACGTGACGTCCTAGCATTGTTGTAGCATATTTATTTCTGTATCCGATTTCTCCAGTGTATCCTGTTGTACCAGCACCAATACCTAAAGTTATGTCAGAATTTCCGCTAACTCTTTTTTTATTTTTTCTTATAACTGCTTCAGCATCGTTTGATGTCGTAGTAACAGATAGTGCTATTAAAGATAATAAAACTTTTGTTTTCATAAATTTCCCCCGTCATGATTTTTTCATGAATTTATTTTATTGAGAAATTGTAAAAATATCAAGAGATTTATTTTTAAAAAAGTAGTTCAAAGTTATGAACTACTTTAAGTTTTGTTTGTTTGTAAATATTATTTACCAGAACCAAGAACGTTTATGTTTTTATGTTTATAAAGTTCTTTTAGAGCTTCTCTTGCATCGCCAAGGTATTGTCTTGGGTCAAAATGAGAAGGTTGTTCAGCAAAGTGTTTTCTGATAGCTGCAGTCATAGCAATTCTACCATCTGAGTCGATATTGATTTTGCAAACAGCAGATTTAGCAGCTTTTCTAAGTTGCTCTTCTGGAATACCAATTGCATCTTTTAATTCTCCACCGAATTTGTTTACTGTAGCAACTTCGTCTTGTGGAACAGAAGATGATCCGTGAAGTACGATAGGGAAACCAGGAAGTTTCTTTTCGATTTCTTCTAGGATGTCGAATTTAAGAGAAGGTGGTAAGTAAATACCATCAACTAATTCACATTGTTCTGGTTTGAATTTGTTAGCTCCGTGAGAAGTTCCGATTGAAATTGCAAGAGAGTCACAACCTGTTTTTTCTACGAATTCGATTACTTCTTCTGGTTTAGTGTAGTGAGCTACTTCGTGAGATACTTCATCTTCAACTCCTGCAAGAACACCTAATTCACCTTCTACAGTTACATAGTTTTCTTGAGAGTGAGCATATTCTACTACTTTTTTAGTTAGTTCGATGTTTTCTTCGAATGGTAAGTGAGAACCGTCGATCATTACTGATGAGAAACCAGAGTCGATACAGTCTTTACATAGTTCGAATGAGTTACCATGATCTAGGTGAAGAGTGATAGGAATGTTATATCCTTTTTCTTTAGCATAGTCTACAGCTCCTCTTGCCATACCTTTTAATAGAGATGGAGAAGTGTATTTTCTTGCACCGTTTGATACTTGTAAAATTACTGGAGAATTTGTTTCACCGCAAGCGTCTATGATTGCTTGAAGTTGTTCCATGTTGTTGAAGTTATATGCTGGAATTGCATATTTACCTTCCATAGCTTTAGCGAACATATCTTTAGTGTTTACTAAGCCTAATTCTTTATATGATGTAGTCATTATATATCCTTTTTAATATTAAGGTTTTGGGGATTTAACTTCATCTGATCACAATAAATATTTTTAATCTTTGGCGATTGAGTACTATATGTACACAATACCAAATCTAAAAAACATTTTTGCTTCCATTTAAAGCAAAATTACCAAAACTTTGTGTGGAAATATTTCCTTATTAAATTTTTATTTGAATGTATTTTAATTTATTTCTTGTGGGAATACAAGAATAATTTTTTTTAACTTTTTTAGCTGTTTTTATATATAAACTTTAATAGATTTTTAAATTTTTTTTTAAATTATATATTTGATTATAAATCAATGAGTTTAAAATAAAAATAACCCTCCTTTTTATAGGAGGGTTTTTGATTAAGCACAATTTGTTATAAAACAAAAGGCTTTGCATTTTTTACATGTTTATCCAGTGCTATTATTCCAGATAAGAAATCTTCTACTCTGTTTAAAGGGAATTGACATTCTTTGTCGCAAAGAGCTTTTTCTGGGTTTTCATGGATTTCCATAAATAATCCAGCAATTCTTTGAGAAACAGATGCTCTGCATAAAAGATCTATTATACTTCTATTTCCTCCGGTTGTGCTTCCAGAACCAGGCTTCTGAGCAGAGTGAGTTCCATCAAAGATTACAGGGCTATTTGTCGCTTTCAATTCTTCAAATGATCTCATGTCTACCATTAAATCTTTCCCTCCAATAGTAGTTCCTCTTTCAATAAGCATAATGTTACTATTTTTAGAGTCTATACATTTTTTAACAGGGAATTCCATAGCTTCGGCAGCTAAAAATTGTCCTTTTTTTATACTTATTATTTTTCCGGTTTTTGCTGCAGCTACTAATAAATCTGTTTGTCTGCATAGGAATGCAGGTATCTGTAGAATGTCTACATGAGGAGCAACAAGTTCAGCTTGGTGGGCTTCATGTATATCTGTAGTTACAGGGACATTTAATTCTTTTCTAATTTTATCAAATATCTCCATAGACTCTTCAAATCCTATTCCTGTAAAAGATTCTATAGATGATCTATTCGCTTTATGAAAAGAGGATTTAAAAACATAGTTTATTCCTAGTCTTTGACTTATTTCTTTTAATGTTTTTGCAATCCGAAATGCCATCTCTTTATTTTCTATGACACAAGGTCCGGCGATAAAAAATAGAGGACTTTCATTAGAAACTTCAAAAGAGTTATTTCCATTTGGAGATTGGATAAAGATTTTATTGTTCATATGTTAAGTTTTTAAATTATTATAGGAGGAAGATTTTAAAACATATTATTATTAAGTCAATAAAAAAGCCCTTCTTTTTGGAAGAGCTTTTGTTAGTTACATACCGACTTTAATTTCAGGTTGTTTTTTTATAATGTTATCTAATTCTTTAAGTTGAATTAGGGCATCTTTTAGATTTGCAAGATAGAATTGTTGAGATCTATCGCAAATTGCTTTTTGTGGGTTTTCATGAACTTCCATAAATACTCCAGCTATTTTTTGAGATATACCTAATTTTGCAAGTCCAAGAACATATTTTTGTAATTGACCAATAGATTCTCCATTGTTGTCTCTTAGTTGAACTGGATGAGTGCTATCTAAAATTACAGGGTGTTTGAACTCTTTCAATTTTGGAAATGCAAGAGGGTCTACGAAAACTCTATCTCCGTTGAATGTTCCTCTTTCGATAAGCATTACTTTTTCATTACCTGAGTCTATAACTTTTTGAGCTATTCTACCGTTCTCTTCTTTTTTTACAAATTGAGGAGATTTGATACTTACTATTTTTCCAGTTTTTGCTGCAGCAATTAATAGGTCTGTTTGTCTTGCAAGGAATGCTGGTATTTGTATTATATCAACATAAGGTGCAATCATTTCTGCCTGTTCTGGAAGATGCATATCTGTTGTGGTAGGTATGCCAAGTTTTTCACGAATTTCTTTGAAAGCAGCCATAGTTTTTTCTAAGCCAAGACCTCTATCATTATATATAGTGGTTCTGTTTGCTTTATCAAAAGAAGCTTTGAAAATGAAATTAATTCCAAGTTCATCTGTTATTTTTTTGATTTCTGTTGCTAGGAAAACTAGCTGTTCGTGACTTTCTGCAGCACATGGTCCTGCAATTAGAGTAAATGCTTCGTTATTACCAATATCGAAGCCGTTTAGACTTATTTTTTTCATTTTTTATCCTTTCTTAATTTATAGTCTTCCTTTTAAAGACCGTATAAATTTGTAAAAAAAATCTTTTATAGTTAGCCATTCTAACGGTATAAAATCATAAATTTACTTAGTAAATGATAATTAAAATTTGTTTGGAGTCAAACTATTTTGAAAATAAAAAAGAACCTCAATTGAGGTTCTGATTTTTTAAGATTGAAAATCCTATTTCTACTCAGCTATTGGAGCAACGTTTTTATTTTCTTCAATCATCATTTCTTCTGAAATAGTTGTATCTGCTTTTTCTTCAATAGAAACTTCTTTTGTTTCAGTGTAGTTTTGTAATGCAGATTTTTCAGCTTTATGTTTGTTTGAAACTAGAATAGCTAATAAGATTGTGATAACAAAGAAAGCCATTCCTAACCATATAGTTAATCTTGTTAAAAGGTTTCCAGCTGATGAAGTGGTTAATACACCACCCATTTTGCCGCCGCCGCCCATTCCAAGAACGCCACCTTCACTTCTTTGCATTAGAATAATTGCTATTAATAAAATTGCTACTATTACGTCTAAAGTCGACAATATATTTATCATTTTTTAACTCCATCTTTTCCACATAAAATTGCGGAATTTAAAATAATAATTTTGCGGTCATGTATTACTTATCCACTCCCTTAAAATTAATTTTATTCCACAACTTTCTGAAGAAAAATCTGGGTAAAAAAATTATACCTAAATTTGATCTATGTGGAATTATTTTAATTCTTTTTTAATTTGTTGTAAGTTTAGCATTTAATTTTGTTTTTACAATAAAAAAAATCTCCCGATTGGGAGATTGATTTATTTTGTTGAAGCTTTAGCTCGCTTTAGAGAATTCTTCTTTTTTCATTTTGATGATTTTAGTTTCTTCTTCAAGCTTACTTTTTTCACCATCGTTTGAGAATTCTAGTTTTTCACTTGTGTCATCTGTACCTAGATAAACTGATAAATTAACAACACCTTTTTTATAATCTTTAATTATTTTTTCTGTTTTCTCTTTTTCTTCTTTTGGATCTACGTTTGACATTAAAAATCCGTGATGTTGTCTTCCGTAGTGCTTATTACTTTCTAGAATTTTTGTAAGTAAATCTTCTGAGTAACCAAGATATTTTTCTAAAAGAGAAAGTTCTATTTCATTTATAGAATGATAGTGAGCTAATTCGTTCAATCTTTCTAAAAGATATTCAATATGAGCTACTTTTTTAGGATTTGGTTTTTCCATAGAATCAAATTTATCTTTGTGGAAAAAGATTTTTTCTTTTAAATCGCTCAGTCTTTTTTTTAGAAAGCTATGTCTTCCGTCTATACTTTTCATATTATTGTACCATCTTTCTTTTTTATAATTGTTGACTTATTTAAGCACACTTTTTTTTCCTTGTCAAGTTTTTGTTCTAATAATTTTACTTGTTATTCATTGTGATTTTTGGTAGAATAACAATGTTTATTACTCTAAAAATGTATTAGAGGGGAGTTTTTTATGTTAGAAGTTTTTAAAAAGTCTAAGAAATCTAAGAAAAGTATGAAGTTTGGCTTTGTTTTATTGGTTATTTTTGTTTCTTTTCTTATCTCTTTGAGGAATGCAGATTCACGTGTTTTAATTCCTGATTATGATGAAACCCCAGTTTCTGATTATAAAATGGAAGATGATTTTTATTCAGATAAATTTGTTTCTATGGATAAATTGCGTTCAGTTTCTAAAAGTTCTTATTTAGCGCAAATACAAGCGTTAGATTTTTATGGTGTTAATAATGATAATATGTATTTAAAGTTTTTAGGCATTTATTATAAGTCATATGCTTTTTATATGAGAGATTATTTAGGAAACTCTGCTGAAGCAGAGCATTTTGCTAAGAAAGCTTTGTTGGCTTATAAAGGTCAAACTCCTGTTGTAGATGATTTAAATAGTAGAAGAATTAATGTTGGACAGGCAGTAGATTTGAGTTTGTCTATTGATAGATTTAGAGAAGCTTTAAATGCTGAGATTTATATTAAATATCCTTTGGATATGGCTTATTCTCAAGTTAATTTGGATTGTTGGTTAGAGAGACAATCTAATAATTCAGCATTTCATCAAATGGCTTCTTGTCAAAATGCTTTTTATAAAAAGATGGATAAAATTTTTGAGAGCTATGATAGACATGGTTGTATAGAATGTGAAAAGAAAAAGATTGCTATGGCTTCTAAAAAATCTGTTAAGGAAGTTAGAGTTTCTGAAACTAGAATTGTAGAGACTAGAGAAGTTCCAAAAATTCCTTTGTGGGATATTCAGCCAAAGAACTCAGGTGCTAAAAAGCATTTTGGAGATTCTAGGGAGTTGATAGAGTATAAAAGATTGGTTAAAGAATTAACAGATGTTCAGAAGGCTAAGGCAGATGCAGAGCAAATGAATGCTAAGAGAATGGCTATATTGCAAGAAGAATTAGCTATACTTAGAGAGCTTGTTAAACAAAGTAAAAAGAAAGAGTGTACGGCTGATAAGCCTTGTCCAGATGTTAGTTTGGATGAGATAAAAGCTGAGATAGCTGAATTGAAAAAGTTAATTAAGGCTAAATCTGTACCTGGTCCTGAAATCAATATAAATTCTGTTATTCCTGCTAGTAGAACTGTTGAAAGTAAAATAAAAGTTATAGATGTTGAATATCAGGAGGCTATTAAAAAGAAGGTTGAAAAAGAAGCTAAGGGAGAAGAGGTAGTTATTAATTTTCCTGTAGAAACTTTCTTTGATTGGGATCAATCTACTTTGAAATCAAAATATAGATTTTTAGTAGAAGATGCTGCTAAGTATATTAAGAAAAATAAATTAACTTCAGTTGTAGTTGAAGGTCATGCAGATACCTCTGGTGATAGATCTTATAATATGAAGCTTTCTCAAAGAAGAGCAGATGCAGTTAAGAATGCTTTGATTTCTTATGATGTTCCTAATTGGTATATTAAAACTGTTGCTAAAGGAGAGGAAGATCTTAAGGTTCAAACAGGTGATGGAATTGCCAACCCTGAGAATAGAAGGGCAGTAATATTAATTAAATAGTTTTTATACTAAAAAGTGTATAGCTCTGTTTTTACAGGGCTTTTTTTATTCTTTGTGAAAACATAGGTTTTCTGTATGTTTTTTTATGAAATATGGGCTTTACATTAAGTTGAAAATTTGTTATTTTACTATAAATTTTATATGGGAGAGCGAACTTTATGTTTGAAAGATTATGTTTTGTTTTTAAAAAAAGCTTGTTAGCTTTTTTATTTTTAGGATATTCATCGGTTTTTGCAGCGACAGATCAAGAAAAATTAAATTTTAGATTTGATACTAGTAAAATGGATAATTGTACCTTTATTCCTATTTATGCTATTAAACCTTTTGGAGCTTCTATTAATTTTGATAAAGGAAAAGTTCAAAAATATAGATATGAAGGGGTAGATTTTTACAGAGTTTTTACTAATTTCAGAAAGCCGGAAGAATGGGCTGCTGATAGAAAACAAATGTATAAGGATAAGTATGATTTCCCTATGCCTAAGTGTATGTATAAAGGGGTAAAGGTTGATAAAATAGCTTTTTGTTTTTCTATGATGATGGGTGGTAGAGAAAGTACAAGAAAAAAGGATTATATGCAAAGTAAAATGGATAAGTTTTGTATTAGTGGTCCTGATAATTTGACTGATGGAAATTCTTTTAATTATGATGAACCTAATAATGGATGGACTGGAGCCGATTTGGAAGGTGATTATTATGCCAATGAATTAGGTTTTGTTGATGGTGGTTATCATTTTCATTGGGGAGATAAAGAAACTCATGGACATTCTTTAGGTAAAAGAGGTGTTAAAGATAAAGATGTATGGACTTCGAGAGTTGTTGGTCAAAATTATTATCCAGATAAGAAAGCTAAATGTACTGTTGATAAAGGCTGGAAAAGTCAGTTAATACCTCCTGATTATGGTAGAGGTCATAAAATTTGGATGAAAATTAATAGATATATTCCTTGTGATTATTGTGCTGAGAATGATGGTATTCACACTAGTGAAAGGTGTTGTAAAGGAACTCAAACAAATTCTAATTCAGGTACGTCTACAAATGTTTGGGATTCTAATAATAAAAAGTGTTGTCCTAAAGGTCAAGAGTGGGATACTGCAACAAATAAATGTAAAAATACACTTGTGTGTCCGACTCCTAAGGAAGGTATAGCCATCCCTGAAGGTTGTTCTTGTGGTTATGGTCTTTATGAAAAGAGTGGACATTGTTGTCCATCTTATACTGATTGGAATTCTTCTCAAAAAAAATGTGTTTCAACTTGTAAAACAGGACCTTGGAAAGATGTCGCTTTTAAAGTTTCAACAGATATGAAATCATGTTTGAAAGAGCAGGAAAGAACTAGAGAGGGATGTCCTTTTTCTGTGGAAAGAACTAGGGAAATATCTGCGGCAGATTCTGATTGTTGGTCAGGTTGGGGACCTTGTGAAAAATCAAAAAGTAATGAGAACTATTATCAAATGAGATTATGTAAATCTAGTACTAAAGGTTGTTGGTCTAGTGGAGGTAAAAAATTTACAGATATTAGAGAGTGTACACCTTGTTCTGATTCAGGTAAAGGTGGATTTGGTCAGTCAGTTAAGTGTGATGGAACTTGTAAGTCAGGTTTAGTTAAAAGTGGTGATAAGTGTGGTTGTCCTAGTGG
>JAOASE010000003.1 GCA_025210155.1 Alphaproteobacteria bacterium
CAGCAGTATCAAACGATATGTTCGAACTTAAAGTAACAGGAGCAGAAACAGAAGATTGCAAATATATAATCTCAGACGATGCTATCACAAAAAAGTTTCCAGAAATAAGTATGGCATGTGAAGACATAGATGGTACTGAGCATTACACTAATAACAATCCAAATGGAGTACCAAATCTATCCCCAGATGAAATAGCTCAAGAGAACGGATTTACTAACGCAAGAGAAATAAATTCAAGGTGCTATAATAATAATGACGAAGCAGCATGTTCTCTTTTACAAGAAAATCCAGATTTAATAGATGAGCAACACGGTGGTTATTTGTGTAATTTCAAAAATAAAGACTGGGCATGTAGTGAGCTTTGTGATAGAGATAATTTTATATCATGTAATAAAGGTTGTGCTTTAAACGACGATGATAGTTGTAACAGAATTTCAGAATTTGATATAGACTCTTTAACAAAAGAAGAGTTAACAATTCTAAATTCTATCTGTTATAATAATCAAAAAGATGCTGCTTGCTCAATACTTCAAGAGCAACCAGATTTAATAGACGATAGATATGGAAACTATCTATGTAATTATCAAGCAAAAGATTGGGCGTGTAGTGAGCTTTGTGATAGAGATAATTTCATCTCATGTAATAAAAGTTGCGGATTTGCAAATGACGAAAGTTGCAATAAAATGTCTGAATTCGATACAAGTACCTTAACAGATAGTGAAGTTACGGCGTTAAATTCTACATGTTATAATAACCAAAAAGATGTAGCTTGTTCAATGCTACAAGAAGAGCCTGAATTAATAGACGATAAATATGGTGGATACCTTTGTAATTTCCAATCAAAAGAATGGGCATGTAGTGAGCTTTGCAGCCGAGATAGCTTTTCTTCATGCAGCAAAAGTTGTGGCTTACAAAATGATGATAGCTGTAACAAAATGGGTGATTTTGACACAAGTACCTTAAGCGCAAGTGATATTACAGCACTAAACTCAACATGCTACAATAATAGAAAAGACGTAGCATGCTCCATGTTACAAAATGAACCAGATTTAATGGAAGATAAATACGGTGGATATCTTTGCACATATCAATCAAAAGATTGGGCTTGCCAAGAAATGTGCTCAAGAGGAGACACTTCATCTTGTAATAAAGTTTGTGGGTCTGACAGCTGTAGATAAATAAATCTCTTGCAAAGTGGTTGTAGAAAGCGGAAATGCAAATGAATATGTAACAGCCAGGGCATGTTATCGTAATTTAGTTGCACCAGAATATTGCGAATAGAATAGGGGTAAATGAAAAAGAAAAATCAATACGGTCGTTCAATGATAGAAATGCTAGGTGTGCTAGGCATCATGGCAATCATTACCGTACTAGGATTATCAGCTTACAAATTAGTGAATAGAAATATTAAAATGAATAGGCTGAAAAGCGACATTCAAAAAATAGTAATGCAAGTAAATAAAATTTGTCCAAACGAAATTGGTTGCAAAAAATTAAATAAAAATGGATATTCAGTAACTGCTTTCGAAGAAAACTTTCAAGAGTTTTTCATAGATACAGGCCTATTCAAAGAAAATCAAACTCCATTTGGAGGAACCTATAAAGTTGTTGACGCATCAGAATACAATGAAGACAGAAAGCCTTACCCTGTAGTGATAGAGGTAGGGGGTCCAAATCCGATGGATCCAGAAGATTGCGAATTTGTTATATCACAAAGTTATAGCGAACTATGGAGACAAGAAATGAGAGAAACATCTGGCTGGGGAAGATGTATACATCTATACTATAAGTAAGCTTCTTCATAAAACCTCTTGCAAATTAATAATAATTAGTTAAACTGCAATAAAATTAAGAAAAAACAAGGAACTATTTATGAGCCAAACTCAAAAAACTAAATCAAGCTTCATTTCAATCGTAGGAGCTACAAACGCAGGAAAATCTACACTTCTTAACGCAATGTTGGACAAGAAGATTTCCATCATATCTCATAAAGTTCAAACAACAAGATTTAATATCAAAGGTATAAAACAAGTAGACGATACACAGCTTGTTTTCATAGACACTCCAGGAGATTTCAACCCAAGACGTAGATTAGATAAAGCTATGATTTCATCTATCTGGAATGCAGTTTCAGACAGTGACATAGTTATCTTTCTAATGGATTGTACAAAGGCAAAGAGAGAAGGGTATAACGATAAGTTCATACAACAACTTCAAAAAATGTCAGATAAGAAAAGAGTTCTTTTAGTACTTAACAAAGTAGACCTTATCAAAAAAGAAGATCTTCTAGAAATAACTCAAAGATATAACGAATACGGTTTCTTTGATGCTACTTATATGATTTCAGCAACAACATCTCACGGAGTTCAAGACATAGTAGATGACCTTGTAGAACATTCAGAAGAATCTCCTTGGTTCTATGAAGTAGATCAAAACACAGACATAAACGACAAGCTTTTCTGTGCAGAAATCACAAGAGAAAGCGTTTATAAATATCTTCACCAAGAACTTCCATATGAAATAAACGTAAGTACAGACGTAATAGAAGACAAAGGCAACAAAGTAGAAATACATCAAACTATTTATGCTACAAGAAAAAGTCACAAACTTATTATCATAGGAAACAAAGGTTCTAACCTGAAAAGAATCGGAACAGAATCAAGAGACCAATTACGTCGTCATTTCAGAAAAAGAGTAGATTTAAGATTGTTCGTAAAGATTAAAGATAATTGGCAAGATACAAAAGAATTTTACGATGATATGGGTCTAGAATTCTAATAAATATTATTGCCATCATTAGATAAAAATGATATAATCCCTTCTGTAAAAAGAAGGGAATTTTTTATGAAAAAATCAGAACAAGGTCGTTCAATGATAGAAATGCTAGGTGTACTAGGTGTTATGGCAGTTATAACACTTCTAGCAATAACAGCATATAGAATAGCATACAGAAATTCTAAGATGAACGATTTGAAGCAAGACGTAGCATCTATATCCCAACAGCTAGGAAAGGTATATAGTAATCAAAGATATACAGACGAAGGCGTTGTTCTAGGTGAAGACAAGACATTTGAAAATCTATTTATAGAAACCAAAATGTTTAAATCATCTACAACACCATTTGGAGGATCATACGAACTATCGGCAATATCAAATGACATGTTTGAGCTTAAAGTTACAGGAGCAGAAGCAGAAGATTGCAATTACATAATCTCAGACGATGCCATCACAAAAAAATTTCCAGAAATAAGTATGGCATGTGAAGATATATCAGGTACAGATTACTATAGTCCCAACAATCCTAATTCAGGAAATCAAATTCCTTCAGAACTCCAAGATTTAATAAATGGAAAAACAACAAAAGAGTTATCTGACATGTGTATAAACTTAAAGGATGTTGAAGCTTGTAAAGCAGTAGCATACAAAGATGATGCAGATGCAACACAACTATTTTACGCATGTCATTACAGTAATGGAGATGCTAATGCCTGTGATACAATGATAGCTCATCCTGATACAACAACTGATTACTTAACGTCGGTATGTGTATCTTCAAGAACAAACAAATATGCTCCATCATGTGATGCGTTGCTAGCAAGCGAAAATTCCACTGCAAAAAATTTAAGTGATGTATGTATTAATAATAAAAGCGTAGATGCATGTAAAGGTGTTGCAACAAAAGACGATGCTAATTCAAGTCAGTTATTCTATGCATGTCATTATAGTAATGGAGATACTAACGCTTGCGATACAATGATAGCTCATCCAGATACAACAACTGATTACTTAACGTCGGTATGTGTATCTTCAAGAACAAACAAATATGGTCCATCATGTGATGCGTTGCTAGCAAGCGAAAATTCCACTGCAAAAAATTTAAGTGATGTTTGTATTAATAATAAGAGCGTAGATGCATGTAAAGGTGTTGCAACAAAAGACGATGCTAATTCAAGTCAGTTATTCTATGCATGCCATTATAGCAATGGAGATGCTAACGCTTGCGATACAATGATAGCTCATCCAGATACATCTACAGACTATTTAACATCAGTATGTGTATCTTCTAGAACGAATAAATATGACCCAGCTTGTTCAGCAGCATTATCCAATGAGAGTTCCACTGCAAAAAATATGAGCGATATTTGTATTAATAATAAGAATGTAGATGCCTGCAAAGCAGTAGCAACAAAGAATGATGCTAATGCAAGCCAATTACTTCACGCTTGCGCTTATAGCCAAAGAGACGCAAGTACTTGCGCAGCATCTTGCTCAGCAGGAAATGAAGGTGATTGTAAATATTAAAAAAGGACTGAGCTGATATGGCTCAATCCCTTACTTTAGTAAAATTAGTTTTCAGTCTTGCTTTTTGCAATTATAGTGAATATAAAAGCATATCCAATGCAAACAAAAAGAATAAGTACAGCCATCCATTTATGAAAAGGATCCATATCAGGGTATATATATTTTAAATCCCCGATAACATCTATCACAAAAGATGAAAACAAGTCCTCAAAAAAGAGTCCAAATAATACAAATGCAGCTATCATAAACAAAAATATTGCTAATAAGCTGGATAAGATTTTTCTATATAATCCCATAGTATAAAAATTAGAAGTTAGTAATAATACTTTATCCCAAATATATAAGATGTCAATTAAAATACATTTTTCTAAGGTTTAACTTGATTTTTAAGAATAAAAATACAACTTTCTTCTTGACTTAAATATATGATTCGTATATTTTATGTCAAAATAACAAATTTAAACCTATAGACATGAAAGAAATATTTTTAGTACTTTTAGAAAGTTTATCAATTAATTTTGAAAGAGTTTCTAAGGAAAATAAGAACGAATTTATTTTCGAACTTTTTTCAGAAAAGGAAAAAGTTGTTGAAATATTAATAACAATAACAGCAAACTTTGACTTAGCTCAGCATTATAAGTTTAAAAATAGCTTTCAGAAAGTCCTTTGGAGATTTGATGGTTTTGGAAATGTAATAATAAATATTCCAAATGGTATCGACGAAAAGGAAATTTCGAAAGAATGGAGTATCGAAGGGAAAAATAATTCCTTAGATAATCTAAACTTAAAATGCTTCTCTGGTTTTAACAGAGAGTGTGAAATGAAGGTTAAAATAAAATCTTCATTCATGAAAAAAGAGGAGCCAAGAATGAAATTGAAAATATTAGCTTCGTAATGAAAGGGGACTAGAACATATAATTTGTTCGGTCCTTTTTTCTTTTTCAGAAAAAGAATTATTTCTTATTGAATAAAAACTAAGCATCAGTATAATAATAAAAAAAATAGGAGAACTTCACATGAAAAAATTACTAACATTTAGTCTAGGAATGATGCTAACAGCTTGTACATTTTATCCACTAGGAATGACAGAGGCAGAATGGAACACACTTACTAAAGAAGAAAAATTAGCAGCACGTATGAAAGATGCTGAGCTATATGAACAAAGACAGCTTCGTTATGCAATCGAAAGACAAAATATGTTAAGAGAAGAACGTATCGAAGCAAACACAGATGCAATAAAATCTACATCTAAAGCAGCAACTGCAGCAGCAACTGCAGCAAACGCAGTATCTACATCACAACAAAACCCAATAAATAATAATGTTGTTGTCTCTCCTAATATTAATTTATCTAATATGGGAAATAGCAGCAATAACAATACTAGTTCATCTAATAACAATAATACGCTTACTAATAATAATTCAAAATAAGAGGGTTTTTAATTTATAGAAGTAAAAGAATAGGGGGATTAATTCCCCCTTTCTATTTACACAACTATTTTACATCCATTAAGATTATTAATCATCTCACGGAATTCTTCATTAATATTATACTTCTCAGGTAACTTCATAGTAACTCTCTTACCACCAGCATTAGAAACAAGTATAACAGAATTATGACCTCTACCAGCTTTAGCAAGTGTATCTCTCAATTGCTTAACAGCTTCCTCAGAAGTAATCTCTATTTCTATTTCGTTAACAGAATCTCCAAGACTATCTCTCAATAAAGAAATTCTCTTTCCAAAACAAATGGTTCCACTGGAATTAATCTTGAAATCTCCTTCAACTACAACAGGAGCCTTGCCAACAGAATCAGCTTGTTTCTTTATAAAGTCTAATTCATTAAAGAATAGGAAGTCCATACTTTCAAGATCATCACCAAGTTTTAAAGCAATATAATCTTTACCATTTCTAGAAGTTCTCTTATAGAATTCTTCAATGATACCAACCACTTTAACTATACGACCTTTCTTTAACTTAGGAATATCTTTAATCCTATCATAGGCAAAACTCTTAATATGCTTTTCATAAATCTTCAAAGGATTAGGCGTAATATTAAAACCTATAATCTCATTCTCATAATTAAGTTTTTCCGATGGCATCCAATCAGCACAGTCAGGAAACTTGAAATCAAATACAGCTGTATTTTCATCTTCAGTATCATTAAAGAATAGAGAAGACTGATTTATCTCAGCGTCTTTAGAAAGTCCATGAGCATAAGAAAGAATATTAGGAATACCTTCGAACAACTTAGCTCTATTTGGCTCTAACTTATCCAACGCACCAGCTTTAATCAAACCATCAAGCATCTTCTTGTTAATAGATCCAGTCTTTCTTCTAGCAACTCTTTGAATGAAATCATTAAGAGTTTTAAATTCACCGTTATTTTTTCTTTCCTCAACTATGTCAGCAACAAAACCTTCACCAACATTTTTCAATGCAGTCAAACCAAATCTAACCTTACCATCTTCAGTAGTAAATTTACCTTCAGATTTATTAATATCAGGGGGAAGAATATCATACCCCATCTTCTTGGTATCTTCATAGAACAATTTAATCTTATCTTGGTTTCCAAGATCGTAGTTAAACGTCGCAGTCATAAACTCAATAGGATAGTTTGCTTTCAAATAAGCAGTTTGATAAGCTATAATACCATAACAAGCAGAGTGGGCTTTATTGAAGGCATAAGCGGCAAACTTTTCCATATCATCCCAAAGCTTAGTAATAACTTCTTCATCTACGTTATTAGCCAAACAACCATCACGGAATTTAACCTTATGCTCAGCCATCAACTTAGCAATCTTCTTACCCATGGCTTTTCTAAGAGAATCTGACTCACCACGAGTATATCCTGCCAGCACACGAGAAATCTGCATCACCTGTTCTTGATAAACGATAATACCATAAGTAGGCTTTAAGATTTCCTCAAGTAATGGATGCGGATAAGTAACTTCTTCCAAACCATGTTTTCTGTTAATGAAAGATGGAATGTTATCCATAGGTCCTGGTCTATAAAGTGCACACATCGCAATGATGTCTTCTATATTAGACGGCTTCAATTCACCGAGATACTTTTGCATACCTCTCGACTCTAGCTGGAACACACCAACAGTTTGAGCAGCCGAGAATAATTCATAAGTTCTCTTATCTTCAAACTCCATACGAGAGAAATCTATATCTACATCATGATTTCTTTTAACTAAATCAATAGCTTGTTTAATAATAGAAAGCGTTTTCAAACCTAAGAAGTCATACTTAACCAAACCAGTATCTTCAATATATTTCATGTTATATTGTGACACAGGCATATCCGATTTAGGATCCTTATAAAGAGGAGACAACTGTTCAATAGGTCTATCACCAATCAAAACACCGGCAGCGTGAGTAGAGGCATGTCTATACAAACCTTCTAACTTCAAACAAATATCTATCAAGAATTTGATTTCTTCATGATCTTCATATTCAGCTCTAAACTCATCAGAAGCATCAAGCGCCTCAGCAATAGTCATAGGATTTGCCAATGATTTATCGGGTATCATCTTAGATAACATATCAGCCCTAGAATAAGGGAACTTAAGCACACGAGCAATATCTCTAATAACTAGCTTAGCCTTAAATTGACCGAAAGTAATAATCTGAGAAACAGAATCGTAACCATATTTTTGTTGCACATATTCAATAACTCTATGTCTGTTATCCTGACAGAAGTCTATATCAAAATCGGGCATATTAACACGATCTGGATTAAGGAATCTTTCGAACAGTAGGCCAAATCTATCTGGGTCTAATTCAGTAATTCTCAACGCCCATGCAACACAAGATCCAGCACCAGAACCTCTACCAGGTCCAGTAGGAACTCCATTTTCAGCACACCATCTCATAAAGTCTTCGACAATTAGGAAATATCCAGGGAATCCCATGTTATTGATAACACCAACTTCGAAATCAATCATATCATAATATTTTTGCCATTTATCTTCAGGTATATTTCTTTCTTCAAATCTCTTTTTAATACCAACCATACAATTATCATATAGCATCTTCTTTTCGTCTTCGTCAGTAATACCTTTCTCAACGTGAGGTAAAAGAGGAGGGGACTTCTTAACACCATATCCACATCTTCTGGCAATATTAACTGTGCTTTCTAATGCTTCAGGAAGATCTTCAAATAGTTCAGCCATTTCCTCTTCTGACTTCAAATAATTTTCCATAGTCTCATGTCTTCTATCTTCTTCTTCAACGAATCTAGAGGCTGTAACACAAATCAAAGCATCATGAGCCACATACATATCTTTAGTAAGGAAGAAAGTCTCATTAGTAGCAACTAAAGGAATATTATGTTTATAAGCTAATTCAATAAATTTATCTTCGCATTTTTCTTCTTCATTAGTTCCAAGACGAGACATCTCTAAATATAGTCTATCTCCAAAAACTTCCTTAAGCTCAAGTAATTTTTGCTCAGCAATTTCTTCTTCTTCCATAAGAATAGCTTGACCAACTATACCTCTAACACCACCAGTTAAACAAATCAATCCTTCAGATCTATCTTTAATATATTTAAGCAAAGTATGTGCAGGTTCATTATCTGGAGACAATAAATGCGCATCAGAAATAATCTTCAAAAGGTTTCTATAGCCTGTTTCATTTTGAACCAATAAAATTATTTGAGATAAAAAGTTAGCAACACCAGCTGCATCAGATTTAAATACCACACCTTCTGGCAACCACGAAGTAGCATAAGAAGACTCTTTTCTAAGTCTATCTCCATCAATTTCAGTTTTAAAGTTCACAGCAAGCTGAGTACCAAGAATAGGTTGAACACCAGCTCCAACTAAGTTATAAGAAAAATCTGCACCACCAAATAAGTTGTTAGTATCTGTAATAGCTACAGCAGGAATTTCATTATCTTTACAATGACTAACAAGATCTTTAATCTTAATAGCACCTTCTGCTAAAGAGTAAGCAGTATGAGTTCTTAAATTAATATATCTCACAGGCTTTGCTTGAGTATTTTCTACTGCTTCTTTAATATCATTTTCATTGTTTTTAACGTCTTCTAAATTAGCCATAAAACTATCCCTTATTTTTATGATTTTATTATATAATAAGGTAAAAATTTTGCAACTATTTAAACCAATAAAATCTACAATTTAAGATAGAATAAGTTCAAAAATAAAAAAGCCTAGATTTTACAATAATCTAGACTTTTAAAATAAGTAGAACTTAACTATCAGTTATTTCAAAAAGAAAACAACATTAGCATTGAAAGTAAGGTTTTCTTTACTATCGAAAAATTCAGGAACATCCATTTCCATAGCAAGACTAACATCTTCCATTTTTCTATTTACCATAAAGTTACCTCTTGGAGTGCGAGAGTAAACACTAATGCTTTTTACGTCATCGACTCTTTGATCTAAAGTTTCAGCCATAAACTCAGCTTTTTCTTTAGCGTCTAATAACGCTTCTTCAGTACAATCATCTCTAATTTCAGTCATGAACTCTTTAGAAATATAAGTAGATAAGTTTTGTATAAACGCATCATCAGAAGATGAAATCAAAGCAACAGCTTCGGCAATTCTATCTTTGTTATAAGTATCTACGTCAAATTCAATTCTTGCTTTATATCCTTTAAATACAAGAATATCTTTTTTCTCTTCTTTATCCCAAGTCCAATCTTCATCTTTTCTAACAGAATAATTACTAGAAGAGAATTCTAAATCATCAACTTTTTTAATCTTTTCTAAAAGAGCTTTGTAAGAGGCTTGAACTTTATCATTAGCTTCCTTCGCATTTTCACTAGTAACTTCAAGATATACATCTAATTTATGTTTATCAGCAATTACTTCTCTAGTACATTCACCAGAAACAGAAATAGTCCCTTGTTCTTTACTGTGAATTTTGCTTCCACTGCTTAAATGTCCTATAGCGACAATAAGAACTATGGCAGCAGATATAACAAAAGTTTTGCTATTATATACGCTATTTTTATCCATGTTAAACCTCCAAATAAATTAAAACAGTTTCATTATAAAACAATTTCCAATATATTAAAAGTAAAATAAAAAAGTTCTTTACAATGTATTAAAAAGTTCTTATAATGTTCTACATTGGAAAAAGAAGGAGGTTTGTCCAAATGAAAGTTGTTATTATACATGGTACATATGGAAGTCCTGAAGGAAACTGGTTTCCTTGGTTAAAAGGAAAATTAGAAGAATTAGGTCACGAAGTATACGTTCCTAGTTTTCCAACTCCTGAAAATCAATCCCCAGAAAATTGGTGTAATGTTTTAATTAAAGAAGTTCCATTTATATTTGATGATGATACAGTATTAATAGGGCATTCATTAGGAGCTAACTATTTACTTCATATACTGGATATGGAAAGAAAAGTTAAAATTAAAAAAGCGATATTTGTTTCAGTATTTAACTCAGAATTAGGAAACGAAGAATATGATAACTTAAATAGACCTTTTATCAAAGATTTTAATTGGGAAAACATTAAAAACAACACAAACGAAATAACAATATATCATTCTGATGATGATCCATTTATTCCTTTGAGTGAAGCGGAGGGAATATATAGTAAATTAGGTGGTAAATTTAAGTTAATAAAAAATGGTGGTCACTTAAATAAAGCCGCCGGTTTTACAAAATTTGATGAGCTTTTAAAAGAAGTTTTAATATAGGAGAGGAAGTATATGACATACGCAATAGTAGCAATATTCACATTAATAGTAATTTTAGTTTTTATTCATTTTCAAAATGCTCAAAAACAATTAGTAAGTAGTACTGCTAATCAAATGAGAGAAATGGAGTTTAACAACAGACAGCTTCAAGAAAATCTAAATCAAAACTTTAATCAAAATTTACAGTTCCAAAAAATACTAGGTGAAAAGTTTGACGCTATTAATAAACAAGTATCTCAAGGTATGGAAAAGACAACAGAAAAAACTTCTGCTACTATTAATAAAATTCACGAGAGGCTAGCAACACTTGATAAAGCTCAAGAAAATATTTTAAAGCTTTCTACTCAGGTAGACCAATTTAAAGACATACTTTCTAACAAACAAAGTAGAGGAGCGTTTGGAGAGGTTCAACTTAACGACTTAGTTTCAAACATACTTCCTCCATCAGCTTATGAATTCCAAGCAACTCTTTCTAATACAAAAAGAGCAGACTGCTTAATTAAAATGCCTAATCCTCCAGGATCAATTGTAGTGGACAGTAAATTCCCATTAGAAAACTATCAAACTTATGCAAATGCAAAAACAGATGTAGAAAAAATCTCATACGCAAGAGCTTTCAGAACTGACGTAGAAAAACATATAAAAGACATATCTGAAAAATATATAATTTCAGGAGAAACTGCAGATTCAGCATTAATGTTCATTCCAAGTGAAGCAATATACGCAGAGATCTATGCCAGCTTTCCACAACTAGTTGAAAAATCTTTTAAAGCTCATGTTTGGATTGTTTCACCAACAACTTTAATGGCAACTCTTAATACTGTAAGAGCCGTTCTTAAAGACGCAAAAATGAAAGAGCAAACAGCTATTATACAAAAAGAAGTGGGAATGCTTATGACAGACTTAACTCGTCTGGACGAAAGAGTTCAAAAGCTAGATACTCATTTCACACAAGCCTCAAAAGATATAGATATGATAAAAACATCATCAAACAAAATCACATCTAGAGCAGAGAAAATAGAATCTATAGAAGTAGAGGATGGTATAGATACAGATGAAAGAAAGTCAATTAGTAACTCTTAATCATAGCGAGGGCTATGAACTAATAGAAGGAATAACCTTGACTTTTAACAGGTCTGTAAGGGCGAAAAACATATCTATTCGCCCTAAGCCAGAAAAGAATGAAATCATAATTACTTATCCTGCAATCCCATTCGCTAAACAACAAGCAAAGAAATTCTTAAAAAAGAAAGAGAACTGGCTTTGGCAAATTTTTAAAAAGCATAAAGACAATGGCAAAGATCACAATATAGAAGAAATCACTTTCGGTGGTAAGGTCAAGCTATTTGGTAAAACATACAAAGTTGTTCAAGCCGAAAGAAGAGGGCAATCTCCTATAAATGAAGAAGATATGACTATAGCAATTTCAGGGGACGAACAATTTCTACCTCGTAGATTAAAAACTCTTCAAAAGAATGAGCTTGATAAATATATCAAAAGCAGAATAGAGCATTATTATCATGAGATATCTGTTCTATACGATGTCAATATGATTCCAAGAATTAAAAAATATGGAAAAGTTACAATTCGTGATACATCATCTCGTTGGGGAAGCTGCGCATCAAATGGGAACTTATCCTTTGCATTAAAACTGTCTCACTACGAACCATGGGTAATAGATTACGTGATAGCTCATGAATTATGCCATCTTATAGAAATGAATCACAGCGATGCATTCTGGTCATTAGTAGATCAAGTTTACGACAATTCTGTCCGCCTAGCCAAATCAAAATTAAAGGGTGTCTTATAGAAACAATAAAAATTACAAAGATTTACAAAAAAATATAATTTTTTTTCATATAGTAGTTGACTTTTATTGAAGAATACATATTATATAAACATCAAATCAAAGGGGTTGTAGCTCAGTTGGTTAGAGCAGGTCGCTCATAACGATCTGGTCGCTGGTTCGAGTCCAGCCAACCCCACCATTTGATATTCAGTTCCGCTAGGGACTTTTTTTATGCTCAAATTTTCATAATGAATAGCTTCCTATTGACATTTTATAGGTAACAAGATAACTTATATTTGGATTAAGTATCATTTAAACCTGTGCTAAGACACATTAAATACCTCAAAAAAAAATAAAATAACTATGTTTTATTTTTATTATAAAAACAAAGATGGAAATCGTAAGCTAATCGACACTTTTTTAGGAATTGAAATTAGAAATAATGAATACATTCTAACAAAAGACAATGTAAATCAAGTAGGAAGATTTATCTACCATGTAGTGAATACAACTTCAATATATGATTTTACAATTATGTATAACGATTGCATAGAAATGATTTCAGAACCAGGTGATGTTATAATAACTAGATATAGATACTACTAACAAACACCAGACGTCCTTTCGAAAGAGAGGGCGTTTTTATTTTATTGACATTTTAAGTTGAATAAGCTTTTATATAAACAAACAAAAAACATTTAAATCTAATATAATTTATATGAAAAACAGCGAAGTATTAGAGAGTTTAAAAAACTCTAAATCAGATCATTTCAAGGCAGGTTTCTTTAAAATTCTAGGTATACTAGGAACCGGAAAGGAAATTTATGAAAATTATCTAAACGATAAGGTTAATCTTTCCCCATCAAAGATAACATTTAAGGATATGATAAAAGAATCTTTTAAAGAATCTTTCTTTCCAGTTTTATCCAAGGATATTCCGCAAAGAAAAGAGTTCCTAGAAGACTTAGTAACCTTATGGAAGTTGTTGCGAAAACCTAAGTTAGTAAGCCGAGGGCCATTACCTGAAGACATAATTGTTCCAAGAAACCTATATTTTTTGGAAAGTTATTATGAGAATGACGGAAGAATCGAACCTGAGGATATTAAGCAGTTAATGCAGTATCCTGAATTTTCAAATCTGCTTCAAAACAAAATTGCGTGGCTCAAGGAAAAGAAATACCAAAATTATTTTGGTTTTAACTTTAAGGCAGATTATATAGCTATGATTACCTTCGAGCATAATAAGTGGATGTTTCCATACTTTTTTAAAAGATATGAAAATATCGAAAAATTTATGGAAGAAGGTCGTAGTTGTAAATCATGGATAGATGTTTTCGTTAAGAATTATGAAAGAATTGGAGAAGCATTCGATGATTTTTTTATAATACCAGAAGATACGCTTATTAATTACAGCTTAAGTTATTGGCCTGACGTTGATATCGAAAATCCAAAAGGGAACTTTAAAAAGTTTCTGGATAAAGCGAAAACACTGGATGAAAAAGACAGGAACAACGAAACCATTATAGGTAGAAGAGTAGATGATTTAAAAATGTGTTATGACATTTTAAGTGATTAAAATTTACTTCTCTTTAATTAAAGAAGCACCTGCAAATTCGCAGGTGTTTTTTTATTTCTCACAACATATTTCATAAAATATTTGATAAAACTCTGTTTTTATAGTAATATATACACAGACAAGTTAAACTTTAAAACACATCTGTCATGGGGAATATACCATTAGAATTATTTAGCCTTGGGCTTAGCAGCATTGGGGTTATAGCTGAAAATCCTCCTCCAATTAATGAAGGAATTAATCTTTCAGGGGTAGAGGAAGCTGATATTATAATGGAAGTAGAAGGAGAAAATGGTTATGAAAGACTATTTCAATCTCCTAAAACAACATTTTGTCATGCGGCAAAGGGAAAAGAAATTCGTTTCGGTTCTAGATTAGACGGTGATAAAGAAGTAAAAATCAGTAGTTATAAAGCTCCTGAAGGAAAAAAACTAAAATTCAGGCTTTATCATGGAGGATGTTTTTTACATTTATCATTTACTGAAATAGAAACCTACGCAAGTAGTAGTATGTTAGGAACTTTTAAAATTAACAAGGTTTGAAAATTTCTATCATATTCCAAATCACCCTCACACAAAGACCCAAACGGAAAACATAATAACACTCGTAAGTATTTTAATTACGGGTGTTTTTATTTTATTAAATTCATTGACTTATGAAATATCTATAGTAATATGCCAGAACATTACAAACAATTTAAACTTAATTTAGAATATGAACGATTTAACATTTCTTTATGTTTCTTCAAGATTAAACGAGACAGGATGTGTAGTAGAAGGTGGTAACATAGTAGAGCCACCGGTTGACTTAGAAAATGCAGATTTCGGAGAATTCCTTCTTGAATACCAAAATGAAGACGGTAAATACTTAAGAGTGCTCCAATCTCCTCAAATCCTAATATGCATAGAAGAAGATAACATAAGATTAATATTTGGAAAGAACTTAAGCAAAGATAAAAAAACTTATAAGTCTTCTAAAGAAGATGAAAATATAAAATTCAGACTTTATTACAATGGAGTTGTAATAAATATGGAAGTTAAAGAAGCCGCTATATCTAGCGACACAAATTTAACAGGAACTTTATACGTAAAATAAACACTACATGCAGTAGTCTTTCTTCAAACAAAAAGAAGCGCCCCATAATAGGGGCGTTTTCGATTTTCATAGATTTCATAAAACTAAACTTTTTCGAAGTTGCCAGTTTCTTTATCCAAAGTAGATAGCGACGCATCTCCTATGTTAAAGTACCAACCATTTAATTTTAATTCACCATTTTCAACTGCATCTTTAACAAAAGGGAATGTCATTAAATTTTCAATAGATTTTTTAATTCCAGCCTTTTCACAAGAGCAATACTTAGTTTCTTTATCATTAGTTTTTAAGTTGTCTCTAACATCTTTCATAATGTTAATCCAACTTCTAATGAAGCTAGGTTTGTCAGTCATTTCCAATTGTTTATCTACAAGCGCTCTAATGCCTCCGCAATTAGAATGCCCCATAATAACAATGTCATGTACTTTAAGAACCGTAACAGCATATTCAATAGCTGAACTAGTTCCATGATAAGATTTCCAGTCTTCTTCATAAGGAGGAACTATGTTTGCAATATTTCTAATCATAAAAATATCACCAACATCTGCCTTAGTAATAATAGCTGGATCCACACGAGAATCACTGCAACCAATAACCAAAGTTTTAGGACTTTGAGAATTCTTTAAATCCTTAAAAGGATCCGAAGCTCCATCTTTCAAACTTTCTTTTTTAAATTCTTTATAACCTTGTAAAAGCTTTTTAATCATAGCCATTTATTTTTTCTCTCATTTCATTTAAATTAGTTAACTTTCAAAAAAGTATATATAATTGAATTTTCAAGTCAAGTAGAACCGGAATACTTCCAGCTAAAAAAATATTTCAATTAAAACTGATTTTTAAATAAGAGATTTTACCTAATCTTAATTAAAGAAATTTTCGTCCTCAACTCTTTTTTGATATAACCTTTCACCAACAAGATAACCAACTAACACAGTCATATAAACCTGTCCAGTCATAGCTTCTAAAGTAGATAGAGATTGAGCAAAGTGAGTCACAGGAGTTATATCTCCATAACCAAGAGTAGTCAAAGTAACCATACTAAAATAAATAAATTTATTAATAGGGTCAATCAATCCATTGTGAACTGCAAAAGAACCAGGAACTAAACTATCTAAGATATTATATAGGAAACCCCAGAAGATACCAATCAACAGATACACATATATAGCATCTAAAATAATATTTAAATTTACTTTTTTTCTATTGAATATCTGCGTTAAGTTCAAACATATAACATAAAGGAAGAAGGCAGCTCCAGATGCAAGAGGCAGAGCCCTAGGCAAATAGTTTTCTCCAAAAATAAGGAAAGATACTGTAGTTATCAGAACAGGTATAGATATTAAGAACGCAGACAAAACAACTTTCTTATTATTTCCTAGAGATAAAAGAGAGAAAACTAATATAAATATAAAAGAAGAACTCATAAAGATACTAGCACCACCAATTCTTTCAAATATTGGTGCAGTAAAATATATAAAAAATGCAGATAATAAAAATCCAAAAAAGTATAATCTTTTTAGTTTCTCCGAATGAAAATCAATCATGTAATTCTTCCTCTAATAAATTAAATCAAATGCATTATATCATAAAACTCATTTAATTACTACAAAAATTCAAACATTTATTTAAATTTTTATCAATTTAAACTTTCAATTCACATGTTTTTTACAGTTTAAAAATATTCTGCAAAATCAATGATTTACTAATAAAATGAAATATTTCTTTAATTGTCATTATAGATATATAGCGCTAACATATAATTGTAACGTATTTGTATACCTTGGAAATGAAAAATAAAATTAGTATTTTTGTCTCTCGGGTTTGTAGCTGGTCTCTTTGGATCATAAGTCTGCAATCGTTGTCACCCATTACATAAGTAGGATCTTGGGAGACAAATTAGAATATAAATATGTTTCCAATGAATTTTCCCCCGTAAGGAGGAATTTTCATGAGTCTAAAAAAGTGCTACACACAAGTGAATCTTTCCCCATTGACAACCCATTGCTTTTAGAGTAAAATACATATAGATATTATAATTCTAATCTAAAATAAGAGGGAAATAAAATGCCAAAGAAACCAACTAAAAATACTAAAGGCGCAATCAATACAAAACCTTCTCCAAAGAAGGCTGCACCTAAGAAAACATCAGTAGACTTAGAAGTTCAAGAACAAAAAGCAAGACATAAAGAGCTGTCTGAATTCCAAGGTTCAAAAGCATTAATCGCAGTTATATTAGTTGCAATCATCGCAATCGGATCTCTATTAATGAACTTATATAACAATAGACCAATTGACTTAAGCTCAAAGAAAGTTCTATTCGTAATGACGTCTCATTCAGATATAAAATCAGATAATCCAAGAGAGACAACTGGCTACTGGTTATCAGAAGCATCTGAAGCATACGAAGCATTCAGAAACGCTGGATACGAACCAGTATACGTAAGTCCTAAAGGCGGATTACCTCCAATCGACGTAAAAAGTTTAGATTTTATAACTTATCCAAACAAAAAGTTCTTAAGAAATGAAAACGATAAACTAGTTGCAACATTCAAACCAGAAGACATCGATTATGCAAAATATAGAGCAATCTATTTCGTAGGTGGTCACGGAGCAATGTTCGATTTACCAAACAACGAAGCTCTACAAGAAATCACAGCTAAAATATATGACAACGGTGGTGTAGTTGCTGCAGTTTGCCACGGTGTGGCAGGTATCGTTAACGTAGAACTTAAAAACGGTAAAAAATTAGTATATGCTAAAGAAGTAACAGGCTTCACTAACGCAGAAGAAGAAAAAACAGGCTTAAAAGAAGTAATTCCTTTCATGCTTCAAAATGAATTAGAAGCTCAAGGCGTTATCTTCAGAGCAGGTAAAGACTTCCAAGAAAACGTTATAGTAAGTGGAAACTTGATAACAGGTCAAAACCCTCAATCTACTCATAAAGTAGTTCAAAAAGTTATCGATATTCTAGAAACTCAAAACTATAACAAATAGTTAAAGAATTATAAATCTGATAAAACTCTGCCATCCAGCAGGGTTTTATTTTTTGGTATAAAAACCGAATCTATAAAAAACCTTTAAAAACAAGGGGTTGAATAAATTCCTAAGTTAAAAAGTATCAAATAAAAGTTTCTTGCAATTTCAAATATTTACAACTATATTCGAGTTTTGTTCGGATTTTGTTCTTGACTTTTAGAACATTTTATATTATACTCGAAAACATATAAAGGGGAGAATTGTATTAATTTTTTCCTTTAAATTAACAAATAAGTAAAACAACACTCTCGAACACCTACTTTTTATAAGTAGGTTTTCTTTTTGTGCTATCGGGAGTTGGTTTCATTTAATAGGGGAGAGAATTTAAAACAATGTCAGCAGAAGTAGAAATGATGAGAACTGGAATAGACATCTATTGGTGGATATCTGTCATAGAAATCCCAATCTTAGGACTTCTATTCTATCTTATAAGGAATAATGGGGAAGCAACTATTAAAGGGGATGAAAAGTTAGAGAATAAACTAGACTATCAAATTTCAGAATTACTAAAAGAATTATCAGAATTCAAGCTATATTCAGCAAAAGAATATGCATCAATATCATACATAAAAGATCTAGAAAAACGATTGACAAATCACTTAATAAGGATAGAAGAAAAAGTAGAAAATACAAAATTATAAACAAGTTTATTTAAAGTAAAGCTAGAATCGAATTGCAGAGAAGGGAGAGAACAATGAGGCAAAGCATAAAAAAGGCACAATTACCAAATAATTTTAAAATAAGATTTATCATTTCAAAAACAATATTTGATGAATTAAAGAGCATGCCTCACAAAACCAAACAAAACTTCGAACTAATAGAAACTATGGCTCAAAGCATAATAAATCTTCTAACGAATAATTCAAAAGAAGTTATCAAAACGACATGCAAAACGCTGTATGAGAATATAAGGTATACGCAAAAATATTTAATGCATCACACAGAAGATGACCTAAAAAAATTTAACTATGGACTTACAAAAGATGTGTATGATGAAGCTTTCCGACAATATAAAGAAAACAAATTTTATAAATCATATCAAAGAACTGTTACTAAATTATTAAAAGGGTATCACGAACACAAAACAGAAGATAAATATAGAGAAAAACTTTTTCACTATCATAAAGAACAACACTTTCCAGATTGGGCAAAAGAACAGTCTGAAATATTGAAGCTCTCGGGCTTCATTTTTTATAACCAAATAAGATGGAGTAAATAAAAATGAGAATATTAATAAAAGAACTACTAAAAGTACTAGTCGTAGATATTGCAAAATTTGTAATAAACATAGCTAGTAAACCAGTTAAAGATATTGCAAGTAGTGTTGCAAAAGCAAGCGCAAATGCAGTCGCAGTAAGAGCAGAAAAAACAAAAGCAGATATAAAAGAAATGATTGAATCATCTAAAGAAAAGCTGGAGGAAAAACTAAATGACAAATAACGAAATCAAAAAAGAAGTTAAGGAAGAAACTAAAAAGGTTGAAGAAGTTACAATTTCTAAAAAACCAGATTTCTTACCAAAAAAATTCTGGGATGAAGAGCAGGGCACAACAAGGCTGGAAGAAATGTCTAAAAGTTATAAAGAGTTAGAAAAAAAACTTTCTCAATTAAGCCAAGAAGTAAATTCCCTTAAGGAGGAAAAGATAGCAGCAGAGGATAAAAATCTTTTAAAAGGAGAAAGCTTACCATCATCTCCAAAACAATACTTAGACGAAATTGATTTCGATATAATAAATGCTTCAGAAGAAATTAACCAAGTTCTTTTCGATGCGAAATATTCCGTTGAGCAAGTAAGAACTTTCTACGATGTTTTAGTTAAGTTTATAATGCCTGAAATCTTAGAGCTATATCATGATGTGAAAGCATATAATGATCTAGAAAAATTAAAGGATTATTTTGGCGGAGAAGAAAAATTTGCTTCTATCTCTAGACAGATTAATTCCTGGGCAATTAAAAACCTTGAAAGCAGAGTTTACAAGAGTTTATCAAAGGATAGCAAAGGAGTTATTGCTATGTATAAAATGATGCAAGAAGAAAAAAACAACAATTCCTCATCAATAAATTCTCTACAAGACGGACACAAAAAAACAAGAGAAGAAGAGGAAAAACATCTTAAAGATATGATGAAAAATCCTTCTTACTGGCGAGACAAAGATCCTGAATATAGAAACAAAGTAGAAGAAGGTTTTAAGAATCTATACACATAAATTAGTATAATAAATAGTATTTAAAGTATTTTGTGCGAATAGATGTAAAGATGATTTTTATATTTGGTATTGTGTATATTTTAATACTCAATTGCCAAAGATTAAAATCATTTTTTACGATTAGCTCGTGCAAAAGAGTTTAAATAATAATAATAGCTTGAAAAAAAGAACTAATAAGATATAATACGCTCATCAAAATAAGAAAGGAGCAATTATGCCTTATAACAATAACAGACGCGGTCCATATAAAAGTAACAACCGCAGAAGAGCAAAAAGCAAAAAAGGTTTGATTTATAAAATAAACGAAAACCTAATAATGAAATGGTCAATATTATTACTAGTTATCTTCCATTTCGCAATGAGCGCTATGTTTAGAGCAGAAAACTTAAACCAAGTATTTGGTCTATCGGCAATAGCTGAATTTGGAGTTCTATCTTTAAGAATATTCCAATCATTCTTATTCATTTTCTTACCATTAGTATTAATCAAATACTTCAAAGTTAGAAAAGCAAGAATAAGCTTAAGCTCAATAGCAAGAAAAGCAATATGCAAAAGAATTGGCCTAGCAGTATTATTAGGTCTAGCAATCACATTGCTATCATTCTTCTCACCAAACAACGGTGGAGAATTCTTAGTAAGAAGATATGTAGGAATTTTTGCTATACACTCAATCTATGTGTTCTTAATGATTTCAGCATTAACAGGAATTTGGAAAGGTTTCTCTTTCATCTTCGACGCTGAAAAACAACAAAACAGAAGAAGAAATAACAACGGATATAATAAAAATAATAGACGTCCAAGAAGAAATTATTCTAAAAAATAATTTTAGTTTCTACTGAGAAGTAATTACAAAGCCCTAAGTTTTCCTAGGGCTTTTTTGTTATTTTTCTAAATAGCAATTAAGAGACAAACCGAAAGGTCCTCTAAACAAAAAACAAATAAAATCAAGGCGTTTTAATCAAATTAAAACACAACCTATCGCAATTAAATAAATCAAAAAAAATAATATCACGAAAATCTTCGCAAATAAGTATTTAGGGTTTAACCGAGTATTTTGTGCGAAGGAAGGTAAAATAAATTTTAAATCGCAGGGAGTTTATAGTTAATAAATGACCAAGATTTAATAATTGTAATTTTGCCTTAAATTCGTGCAAAAGACGAAAGGTAAAAAAAATGGCTAATACTATAGACCAATCATTCATAAAAAACTTCGAAGCAGAAGTTCACTTAGCATACCAACAAACAGGTACAAAATTAAGATCAACAGTTAGAGTTAAAAACGACGTAATTGGATCAGCAACAGTATTCCAATCAGTAGGTCAAGGAACAGCATCTACTAAAGAAAGAAACGGCTTAATCCCAGTGATGAACGCAACACACACACCAGTAGAATGTGATCTACAAGACTACTACGCAGGCGACTGGGTAGATAAACTAGATGAATTAAAAACAAACATCGACGAAAGAGCTGTTATCGCATCAGCAGGTGCATACGCTTTAGGTAGAAAAACAGATGAGCTAATCATCACAGAACTGTCTAAATCTACTCAAGAAGTTGTTGAAAATTCAGAAGGCTTAACAAAAGGCAAAATCATGAAAGCTATCGAAACATTAAACGCAAATAATGTTCCAGACGATGGTCAAAGATATGCTGTTGTAGGCGTTCACCAATGGACTGAATTATTAAATATGCCAGAGTTCACTTCAGCAGATTACGTAGGTGATAACTATCCACTAGTTAACGGTGCAGAAGCAAGAAAATGGATGGGGGTAATTTGGATCTTACACACAGATTTGCCATTAAGCACAACAACAAGAGAATGCTTCATCTACCACAAGAATGCAATCGGTCACGCAATCGGACAAGATGTAAAAACAGACATCAGCTGGCAAGGTGAAAGAGCTGCAAACTTTGTATCAAACTGCATGAGCCAAGGTTCAGTTCTTATCGACGCAAAAGGCGTAGTAAAAGTATCTTGCGACGACACAACATCAGTTTAAAAACTGCTTGAGATATAGAATATAAGACCGTTTTCAAAGCGGTCTTTTTCTCATTTAAAGCATACATTTTGAATCAACACTTTAACTAATTTACAATATCCAAGTTGACTCAACACTTCAATTGAATCAATTAATTAAGAATATAAGCCTAAGAATCGGAAAAGACTCAAACTTTAACCAATAAAATCACCAATTTACAGGAGAACAAAATGCCATCATCTACAACAAAAATCGATATTTGCTCAAAGGCCTTAATGAAGATAGGAGCAAGTCCAATCCAATCACTAGAAGAGAATACTTCAGAAAGCATTATCTCATCTCAATTTTATGACATAGTAAAAGAGAGTTTATTATCAGAACATGAATGGTCTTTCGCAACAAAAACACAGGAATTAAATATCCTGAATGTAGAGAGTGATCAAGAAGGATACGAGAATGTTTTCCAATTACCACATGACCTAATAAGAGTGTTAAGCATAAGCTCTTCAGCAAATGGAATTTCTATAGACTATAAACTTTATCAAGATGAAATTCATACCAACGCAGAGAAAGTTTATATCACATACATATATAGAGTCGGAGAAAAATACTTTCCTCAATTCTTTGTAAATTTAATGACTACTTCTTTAGCAAAAGAATTTGTTATGCCACTGACGGAAGATAACTCAAAATATAACTCATTAATGAACGAAAGTATAATGCTTTTATCAAAAGCTAAAAACCAAGATTCAGATCAAACAAAAATTAAAAAGATAAAAACATTTAGTTTAATTTCAAGCCGTAATTAAAAAATTAAATTAATAAAGGATACAATATATGCAAAAGTCATACACAAAAAGCAACAACTTCAGATTTGGAGAAGTGAATTATTCTGGCTTAGAGAACTTAGGATCCAAGTATAAAAACAATACATCTTTCCTTCAAAGAAATATGCAGGTAGAAGAAACTGGTCAAATCAAACGAAGACCTGGATTAAAGAAAATTTCAGACCTTGAAGAGAATGCTAAGATTATTTCTATGCAGACTAGCATAGAAGACAAATATATTTTAGCTATAGGAGAAAGTAAGATAAGAGTTTTCAAGGACGATAAGCTAATCTGTACAATATCAAAAAGCCCCTTTAAAAAAGAAATACTTTCAAGTTTGCAATATATCTCTAAAGATAATAAAATTTTCGTTACCCACCCAGACATAGAAACAAAAGTCATAGTAAAAGAAAGCGATACTAATTGGAAAATTCAAAATATAGAATTTGATATAGATTCTTATACGGGTGAAAGTTTTGAGCCATTCGCATACTTTGAAGATATGCAAAATAAAGGTATAAAAGCAACTCCTATAATAATAGATCCAGAAGATTTAGATTGGGATCAAGAGGGCGCTGGTGAATGGGTTTTAAATCCAGATTGGATGGAGAGAAATGAACCAGCATATACTTTCGTAGAGGACGAATCTACACCTCCCCCTCAAGTAGAAATAACATGCTCCGATATATATGATATATTCAATTTCGATTGCAAAAATATAAAAATGAGAATTGGAGATGGGGAATATCGAATTACCCACGTAGTAACAACAAGGAAGTTACTAGGAGAAATAATAAAGCTTCCTACTGATTTTAAAGAGAAAAATCCTTCAGTCTCAGAACAAGCCTTTTCAAAAAAGCGAGGTTGGATAAGAAGTATAAATTTCTATCAAAACAGAATGGTGGTAGGTGGATCAAAATCGCTTCCCAAAAGAATATGGATGTCTAAAACAGATAACTTCTTTAATTTTAATTTAGGATCAGCATACGATGGAGATGCTATAGAATTTGATATACTTTCCCAAAATGAAGAAACTATTCAAACAATATTTACAGGAAGACATCTTCAGGTTTTTACAAATAATGCTGAATGGATAGTAACAGGATTTCCTATCACACCAACTAGTATACAATTGCAGAAACAAACAGAACTAGGTTCAAACCAAGACAACTATCTTAGCCCTCAGTTTATAGAAGGTTCTACAATTTTTATATCTAAGAACAAATCAGAAGTTTGCGAATTCTTCTTTGGAGAAATAGAGGAGCAATATCAAACAGAAAACCTAGTTAGCTTATCTAATCATTTATTAAATAAACCACTAGAAACATCTTACAATAAAAATGAAAAAATATACTTTATAGTAAACAACGATGGAAGCCTAGCCACATTGACCATGAGTAAAAATTATGGAGTTAGATCTTGGGGACTATGGGAAACAAAAGGTTCATTTATCTCAGTGGAAAGTTTGAATGAAGAAACTTATGTGGTAGTAAGAAGAAACGACAAACCATATTTAGAAAAGTTTGATTTCACAGAATTAAATACCTATACAGATTGCGAGATTACCATATCCAGAGAGGATGATAAAAGAGATAATATATTTGAAATTATAGATTATCCAGAACTTTTAAAAATAAAGGACTTAAAAGAGCAAACTAATGCAATAATTTTAGCAATAGGAGACGGCGAATTCCTAGGAGAACCTATCATAGAGAATGATGCTATAAAACTTCAAAAACCAGTTAACAATCTAAGATTAGGAATAGCATATAGGCATATCCTTGCTCCATCACCAGAGATGATAGAATTTAAAAAGATAAGATTGCTGGAAGTTTCTTTCAGATTATCAGAAAGTAAAAACCTTTCAATAGATACTGGGCAAGGAATAAAGAATATATCATTAAAAGAATACGATAATTCAGAAACATTCCTTTCTTCAGAAAATATAAAAGGAACTTTCTCAGGGGATATAAATATAAAATCATTCGGATGGAAAAAAGCAGGAAGCCAAATACTTTGGAAAATAGATGATTATTATCCAAACAATTTCAAGGTAATTTCATCACTCTCAAAATTTATTGTAAATAAATAATATTAACTATTGATTTAAACTTTCATATGAGTAAACTACGATGAGTTATTTTATATAACTAAATTTAAATATGAAGGAGAAATCATAATGAAAAAAGTATTACTTACAGCTATTATAGCTTTAACAGCATCATGTGCTACAAGACCTCACCAAGTTACTAACGTTAAAGTAGCTCCAAGTGAATTAAAAGTTGGAAAATCTTGTGAAGATAGATTTTTACACATGTTCCCAATGGGTTCAAAAAATGGAAACTCAATTCTTAGAGCTAAAGAAAGTGCTGGTATTACACAAATTATGAGTGTCGATGTAGAAGGTAGAAACTGGATCTTAGGTTCAACTGAATGTACTATCGTTACAGGTAAATAGTTTACAAAACTAAAGAATTAAAATTACAGTCGGAAATATCCGGCTGTTTTTTTTATACAATAATCAATCACAAAAGGAGAGATAAAGATGATATCACTAATATCTAGTGTCAACTCACTAGGATCTGATCTAATTTCAGGGAGCAGTTCAAAGGACGAAAGCCGATTGGCTAGAGAAAGAGCAAAAGAAGAAAGCAAAATAAATAAAGAAATAGCAGAAGTTAATAAGTACTATTCTGATTTAGAAAGTAGAAATCTTTTAGAAGAAAATCTAAGCAATATTTCAGCAAACTACGGAGCTTATAATATGAGTTCTACAGAAGGTTCTGCAAAAGCCGCAAAGAATAGAGCCGTTAGAGATTACAATAATGACACAGCTCAAAGGCAAAAGCTATTTGATCTAAATATGGAAAAAGCAGACAAACAACTTCAATTTGATACAGAGGCAAATCTATTAGAATATGATAAAAATTCTAAAAGAAATAGCCTTAACAATTTCGAAAATATATTAAAAGAAATCGAAAGCCACGACGAAACTCTAAGATCTCAAAGATATAGAACATAAAGGAGAGAAAGTATGATAACTAACAAATCAGTCCTAATAACATACCTAGCAAATGGAACTTCAAAACAATTTTCATTCCCATTTAAAATATATTCAGCAGATGAATTAAAAGTGTCCATAAATGGAAAAGAAATACAAACTACATTCATTATAGAATATCACGAAGATGTAGAAGGTGGAATGATAACATTTGAAACAGCTCCAGTTACAAATTCAGAAGTCTCAATCAAGAGAGTTCTAGATATTACGAGAAAGCACGACTTTCAATCAGGTGGAAGCTTCAGAGCTGAAGACATAAATCAAGAACTAGACTACCAAACTCTGTGCCTTCAACAAGTTAATTACGAACTTGGGAATGCAATGAAATTTGGATCAGATGTCGAAGATCAAGATATAGACTTAACTGTTCCAGAACCAAAAGCGGGTTGTATGATGGTTTGGAACAAAACAGAAAATGGACTAGAACTAAGAAACGCTGACCTAATAATAGAAGCAAGCAATGAAGCTCATGACTATGCAACTATCTGCCAAGATATGTACGATGCAATGTCTACATTATTAGGAACTTCAGAGACAGCGGGTTTAGCAGGAAAAATCCAAGACATATTAACTTTCTTAAATAATAAATTCCCAGAAGACTTTGATGATAATGGTGAGATAAAAGATAGCTCATTAGTATCTAATGACTTAGGAGAAATCACAGAAGGCGATAATGGCGGAATTTAAAGATGAAAAAAATTTAAAAGAAAATATAGAAAAAATAACATTTTTAGATTTCATAGAATTATGGAATCAAGATCAGGAGCAAACAACTCCTGCCCACCATAAAAAGATTGCACGGTGGTTAGAAAAATTATGGCTTGAAGAAAAGTCAGACAGAAGAGGGGTTTTAATGTCCTTCAGAGGGTCAGGTAAATCTACCATAGTAGGTTTATTCTGCTGTTGGCTACTTTATCAAAACC
The DNA here is from genome assembly GCA_025210155.1 of Alphaproteobacteria bacterium. Classification (NCBI taxonomy): domain Bacteria; kingdom Pseudomonadati; phylum Pseudomonadota; class Alphaproteobacteria; species Alphaproteobacteria bacterium. Next base: position 27,474 of record JAOASE010000003.1, read on the forward strand.
CAAATCTAAGAATATTGGTAATATCAGCAGAAGAACGCCTAGCTGGTAAAATGAGCAAAAATGTCAAAGCCATAATAGAAAGACATGCGCTGCTTTCACATCTTATACCAAAGAAAAAGGGAGGGCGATGGGCAAGCAAAGAATTCACCATAGAAAGGTTCAAAGAAATGAGAGACCCTTCAATGCTTGCCATAGGACTTTCAGGAAACGCAACGGGATCTAGAGCCGATATAATAATATGTGACGATGTCGAAGTCCCAAATACTTGCGATACTGAATTGAAAAGAGAAGAGTTAAGAGAGAGATTGGCAGAGTTAGAATTTATAATAACGCCAAAAGGAATGATTCTATATGTGGGTACTCCCCATACAGAAAATAGTATTTATTATTAAAAAAAGAATCAGTAAAAGGGAAATATTCATTTTTGGACAAAAAAATATGTCAAGAAAGTTCTAAGAAAAAACAGTGGCTTACAACTTAAAAATAAGAAAAATGAAAAAAATGTCAAAAAATAGTTGACAAAATAAAATGAAAGTTCTAAACTAAACTTACTTTCGGAGATCTCCCTACTTATTTCTCTCTCCTCTTTAAGAAGACTCCGAAAGTTCTTTTTAATCCTCGGAGTTTCCTTTATATATCCTTTCCTCCTTTTTTTAAGAGCTCCGAGGTTTATTTAAAATGCGCCGCAAGGCGTTTTTTTATTGTCTAAAATCCAGGGGAGAATAAATGCAAAAGATTTACAACAAAACAATAGATAACGAATTAAAACCTAAAGAAGAAGAAACAGAAAAGCTTCTATCAGGATATAAAAGATTAAAAATTCCTTTGTTATCAGAGGCTGGAAGATCAGCTTGGTCAAAAAGATTTCCTCTGAAAAGAATTAAAGAACTTCGTAAACGAGTAGGGGAAAAGAAATTCCAAGCTCAAATGCAATTACAACCAGTAAACTTAACAGATCCATTTTTCGATATAAATGATTTCAAAACATATGACATATGCTTTTCAAAAACAGAGCAAAACTTCCGATCAGTCTATAAAATTAATAATGAAAAAGTCGTCCAGGCCTCATCCTATTGGGATCCATCTTCATGTGGAAGAAAAAGAGACGGTTCAGTTCTAGTCATAGCATTCAAAGATAACAAAGACAGAATATACATAGAAAAAATCATATACTTAAACTCAATTATCAAAAGAGGCGAGGAAGGAATAACGAAACAAATAGAAGAAGTTATTTCTATATTAAAAAAATACGATATAGGAATAATTCACATAGAAACAAATGGTATAGGGAAATTTATCCCAGAATTAATAAACAAGGAAATTCGCCGACTACGACTAAAAATAGAAGTCTCAGAAATTTATAATCATAACAGCAAGAGTATAAGAATTATGGAAGGAATAGAACCTCTAGTTTCAGCAGAAATAATAAGCTTTAATAAAACAATATTTTCTAAGGCAAATCAGTTCATAAATGAAATTAAAAATTGGCGACCAAACATAGACGGAAAAGATGATGGATTGGATGCCGTTTCAGGCATAACATTAAATAGGTTTAAGAATATAATTCCATCACCATCAATTATGAAATTTTATTAAAACTTTTTACTTTTATAAATATATGATTTTTGTTATAATAAAGCCAAAATATACTAATAATTTTAAAAGGAGTTAGATTATGACAAAATTCAATCAAAGAGGTAGAAGTATTGTAGAAGTTATCGGTGTTCTAGCAATAGCTTCAATCGGTATCGCTCTTGCAATGAGAACTTATCAAAAGAATGATGCAAAAGTAAAAATTACAAAGACTATGTATAATATTTCAGAATTAACAGATAGTATTAAAACTATATACTGGGGAAGAAACAGCTATAGTGGAATAAATGTTACTCGTCTAGAAAATAAAGGTGTGGATCCTAAATTCTTAAGAGATGCATATGGTACAAGTTTAGTAATAGGTTCTCAATCTCCATTTAGTTCATATACAATCCAAATTGTAAATATTGAAGATCAAGAAGATTGCTATAAATTTGCTGCTAAAAAACTAGAAGGTATGGATGAAGCTGAAACGACAGATACATGCTCATCTACATCTAATAAAACAGTTACTTTCACTTTTAATTAAGGAATTTATAAGATGAGAAAAAATAATCAAAAAGGTATGTCTATCGTAGAAGTTTTAGGAACTTTAGCAATAGTAACAGTAATGTCAGTTCTTATAGTTTCTTTCTATACGAAAGTATCTACTAAAGCTACATTCAAAAGAACAGAATTCTTATTAGAAGATATTAGAGGAAAAATAAATTCTATTTATATAGATGGTAATTATTCAACTCTAACACTAGATAATTTAAATGATGAACTAGAAGGCCAAGAATTAATAAAAGCAAAGCACCCATTCGGTGGAGACGTTGCTCTTTGCGGTTCATCAGACGGTTTCAATATCCGTTTAAGTGACCTAACTCTTGAAGAGGCTACTAAATTAGAAGCACTTGGAGAAGGTGACTTAGAAAAAGTATCAGACGATGTTTATAGAATAATTGCTTACAAATCTAATAGTAAAGCAAAAGATTACGACAACACAAGATTTTGTAACAACTTCTAATAAAGTTTAAACAAAACTAATGAAAACGCCCTCAATTGAGGGTGTTTTTTTATAAAAAACTTCATCAAGCAATCTCTCCCCAGAGAGTTTTGGATAGTTTGCTTTAGATAGAAGCGAAAATGATTTTTAAATTTAATATTGCGTATATTAATACTCAATCGTTGAATTTCAAAATTATTTCTCGCGATTAGATGAAGTTAAATATACGAAACATTAATATTATAAAGGATAATTAAATGAAAAAAATACCAGAAATAAACTCAAACTTAATAAATAGAGATACTCTAATTAAAGAATATAAAAAGGCAAAAAACAAAAGAAGCAATTGGGAAAATCTTTGGGAAGATTGCATAAAATATTCATCCCCAGAAAGATATGGAAGCTTCTATAACTCATTCCAAGAAGCTAATAAAAACAATGTAGATATCTACGACTCAACTGCAATTTGCGGGGTAGAAAATTTAGTATCTACAATAGCTTCAAGCCTAACACCATCATATGAAAAATGGTTTAATTTATCTCTAGGAAATATCACTGTTGAGGATGAAACAACAAAAGCAAATATTGAAAAAGATATAGAGAAAATAGAAAAAACAATTTCAGAAAATATCTCACTTTCAAACTTCGCGACAGAAATACAACAATGTTACTTTGATCTAGTTACATTGGGAACCTCTTGTCTGTTCTTCGAAGAAAACCAAATAGGTAAAAAATCTGCCTTCAGGTTTAAATCAGTTCCATTAAACCAACTGACTATAGATGAAGACAGCGAAGGTAACGTAAATAAAATCTATAGAGAAACAAGCATAACGGTAGAAAATCTACAACTTCGTTTCCCAGAATTTTTTGAAGAAAATGGTTTAAGTAACCTCGCAACAAAGTTCAAAGAAGAGCGAGTTAAACTGATTGAAGCTGTAGTCCCTAATATGAAAGAAATAGGACAGCAAGGCTTTGTATATACAGCATTTATAGAAGATGAAAAAAATATCCTTACACCTAAAAAATCAGCAAAAGAAGATAACATATTAGTATTAAAAGAAGGTGTCTTACAAAGCTCTCCATTCATTTGTTTCAGATGGTTAAAAACCTCAAGCGAAGTATATGGAAGATCACCGGTAATGAAGGTTCTTCCAGATATCAAAACAGCAAACAAGGTTGTAGAACTAACTTTACAAAACGCAACAATAGCAATCTCAGGAGTATGGCAAGCTGAAGACGACGGAGTAATTAACTTTAATAATATTGATCTGTCACCAGGTTCAATAATACCAAAAGCAATAGGCTCTCAAGGTCTATCACCATTACAAACAGGAGCTAACTTCAACGTTTCACAACTAGTCCTTTCAGACTTAAGAAACAATATAAATAAAGCGTTCTATACAGATGTTCTAGGTAAGCCGGAAGAAAGCAAACAAATGACTGCAACAGAAGTTTCTGCAAGAACAATGGAATTATATCAAACACTTACAGCAGTGTTCTCACGACTTCAAACGGAACTCCTTACACCATTAATCGAAAGAGCAGTAAGCATCCTTAAAAGAAGAGGGGAGATAGCAAACCTAATCATAGATGGAAATATAATCTCATTAAAATACAGTTCACCAATAATGAACGTAAACAACGACAGAGAAATAGCAAACATCCAAAGATTTATATCTTCACTAAGCATTCTAGGAGAAGGTCAATTATCCAACATAATAGATACACAAAAGTTAATAAACCACCTAGCAGAAATCACATCCATCCCAAAAGGATTGCTAAAAACAGCCTAGAATAAAAAAAATAAAAATTTTAATTGAAATTTTTAGTTGTTTATATATTAAATGCAATTTTAATTAAAATTTAAATAAGTATGATTATTGAAAAAAGTTATTTGTATGAGGCATTGACAGGTAATGGTAACTGTTATGTTGTTGATCAAATGGAATCTACTATGGATCCTTTTAAAGAAATGAAGCTTGGAGATATAGAACTCTCGGAATGGGACGTTATTGTGGCTCGACTTCAAACTAAAGGAAAAGGAAGAACTGGTAGAAAATGGTTGTCAGAAAAAGATCAAACATTGTGTTTTTCTATGGCTTTACCAACTTCTTATGCAGCTTTAGCACTTAAAATAAACATTATTAGTGGATATGCTATCTGTGATGTTATTAAGGAGTTTGTAGGTGATAGGGCTAAAGTGAAATGGCCAAATGATGTCCTAGTTGATAAAAGAAAGTTATCAGGGATATTGTTTCATAATAATTCTGGTAATTTATGTATGGGTATTGGTGTGAATATAAATCAAACATCATTCCCTGAAGAAATAAAGGATATTGCAACTTCATTGCGTATTGTAACAAATAAGAATCATGATCCAATAGAAATATTAGATAAGATTTTAAAATCCTTTATTTATAAGTTAAAACTTCTTCTTTCCGAAGAGCTTAAAATTGAGGAAAAATACCCAGAGTATTCTCAATACTATAATCAAAAAACTAAAGTTCACTTAAAGGATGGAAGTAGTTATAAAATTATAGATAAAGGGATAGATGAGGATGGTTTATTAATAGCTCAAAAAGAAGATGGAACTGAAGAGCATTTGGTTTCAGGAATAGATGTTGGAATAAACCTTTATCCGAAAAAATAAGTTTAACTTTTTTTGTAAATTTTCATCTTTAGATAGTTCAGGATGAAATCCAAATAGAAATACCTTTCCTTTACCATATATTTTATATATTGATGCGTATTTATCAATTTTGGAATATAGGAAAGGTATTTCTACTTCTTCTCTTTTTTCTGGTATAAATTCAGGGCCTCCATTATAATATGTTTTAAATTTTTCCGAAAACCCATCAATAAAAATATCAGTAGCAGAGGAAAAATCATTTCTATATAAAGGGGCAATTTCTCTAATAGTTCCTTTGCAAGTTCCAAAGAATAATTTAAGATCTCCATCTGTATTTTGAACAGTGTTTATGACACCATCATTTCCTATAAAGTCAATGTGTGAAGATGCATAATATGCTCCGGCACAAATTCCAATATAAATACCTCCATTTTTAATAAAATCTCTAATAATAATATTTCCATTACCATAAAGTTTATCAGTATAAAACCTAGCTTCTCCACCAGGAATTATTAAGATATTATCTTTAGATAGATATTTTTTAGATAGTATGTCTTTAGAATTAATTGTAAAAACATTTTTAGAATTAAAAGTTAACATAGCCCAATTTTTAACTTTTTTAATATGTTTTTTTACAACACCATCATCATTATATATATAAATGTTTTTCATATTATTATTATATTTTACATGTTTGGATAAATCAACTTTTAAAAAACAAATATTTTATAAAAAAAGAGCTATGGATTTTTACATCTCATAGCTCTTTCTAATTTAAACCTAAAAAAAATTAATATCCTTTATCCTGGAGGAATAGGTCTGCACCAGCAGGATTTCCAACAAATTCCTCAGCTAATTCAGCTCCTTCAGATATAACGTCGCTTCTTCTTCCTTCAACGAACTCATCAAATTCATCAGAGGAAAAATAGTTGTCCCATCGCTCTTTAATAGCATCTTCATTAACTGCTATTTTTTTATAAACTTCATTAAGGTTTTTGAACTCGAAGTCTATCTCAAGCTCTTTCTTAAACTTGTTTATATTAAAAAACATGGCTGACTCAGCATCGTCCTTTTCAAAGTTATACTTGAAAATAAGATCAAGTATGCTTTTGCCAGGAAACTTCCCAGACTCAATTTCAGCCAGTTTCATAAAAGCATTTTTGCTTTCACATTCATTGCTACACATTACATTTAAAGAAAATTCAGTAAGCATAGCAAAAACAATGGCTTCCTCATCTTCGGAAATACCAGCACTTTTGAGCATGGCAATAATTCCGTTATGAGAATAAGTTTCATTATTACTAAGAGATTTCATTATAGCATTTACAATAGAAATCTTTTTAAAGTTAACTTTTTTCATTTTATATATTTTTGGTTATTTATATTTTATCTACTATACAAATCAGCATATACTCGAAAAAATATTTGTCAAGCTATTTTTCAAAAATTATTTCTCTAATCAAATCTCCCTTGAAAATTATTAAATGGTCTGGTATCTTATTCCCATAAAAGGAAAGGTATTTTAAGATATTCATCCAATAAACGACAACTCTTGGAGTTTTGGATAGTTTGCTTTAAATATTTTTAAAATCGGCTTTCGTATAGTATAAATAATACTTGAGAAATCGATTATTAAAAATAGATATGAAAAATATACGAAACCCTAGTATTACAAAGGAAATATAATGAAAGTTTACGTAATATATCACAGAACAGATTTTGATGGCAGAGGTTCAGCAGCGGTAATAAATGACTTCTACAGAAACAAAGAAGGTTTCGAAATAGTAAACATTCCATTAAATAATGAAGAAGTTCCTCATGATTATAAAGAATGGGATAAAGATGCCATGGTTTATATGTCAGATATATCTTTTCCGAAAAGAGAGCAAATGGAATATTTGCTAGAAACTTACGGTGATAACTTTATTTGGAATGATCACCACGCATCATCTATGAAGAATTGCGAAGGTCTAAACATTAGAGGTATACAAAGAGCTGATTACGCAGCAATACAACTAACTTGGTTCTGGTTCAATCAAGATAAATTTTCAAGTATAGAAACAGCTAAATTCCCAGAAGCAATAAATTACGTAGGACACGTAGACATAAAGAAACCTTTAAAAGATTCAGAAGAATTCCTTACGGCATTAATTTTGCATACAGAGTTATATGACCCAACAAATCCAGATTGGGAAAAATTAATAAATAACGATGAAGGTATGCTTTCTACATTATTAACAGAGGGCAGGGTAGCTCAAAGATATAGAGAGTCTATAGAGCAAGAAGCAGCTCAAGAAATCATTCATTTCGTAGAGTTCGAAGGTTACAAAGTTCCAGCAGCAAATATATACTTCTTCAAGTATGAAGTATTCTTCCACGCAAAAGAAGGAAACCTATATGAGGAGTATCCATTCGTAATAACTTATTATAGAAATAACGAAGGACAATGGAAGCTTTCTCTAAGAGGAACTGGTAACGAAAAGTATAAAGATATCGATGTAAGTCTCCTAGCTAAAAAACATGGTGGCGGCGGTCATAAAAAAGCTGCAGGCATCAGATCTAAAGAGCTTCCGTTCAAGTATCTATAAAAAATACTAGAAACATCTTCAATTTTATGGTAAAATATCAACGGAAATAAGTATTTCAGGAATATTACATTATGAGTTTATACAATAAAGCCCTAACAAAAGAGGGTGAAAACTATTTGAATAAAATCTTAAAAATCCCAAGTGAATTAAAAGACTTAAGGGAATATATTTCCAAAAGAAGCGAAATAGATCTTTCAATATCAGATTCTCAAGTGGCTTTCTTCAGATCATTCCTAAAATCCCAAAACCCAAAAAACATTTTAGAGGTAGGAACTTTCTACGGATATTCTACTGCTTGCTTAGCGATTTACACTTCAGAAGACACAAAAATAACAACAATCGATAGAGATGAAAGAAGTCTAGAAAAAGCAAGAGAACAATGGGATAAACTTATACCAGAAGTATCAAACAAAATTACAGAAATAAACTGCAAAGATAGAAGAGATCCAAACAAAATAAATAGTGAAGCTCTATCAGAATTAAATTCTTTACTTTCACAAAATAAAAAGTATGATTTCATCTTCATCGATGCGGACAAGAACAATTACAGAAATTACTTTGAAGTATCTTTAAAGATGCTGGAAGATGGTGGGGCTATAATAATAGACAACATTTTCCAAGAAGGAGAAATATTCTTTTCTACTGAGGAAATAGAAGAGAAATATAAGGATAACAATCCAAGAAAACTAAAAAGAATTTTGCTTATGAAAGAGCTAGTAGAGGATATATGCCAAGACAATTCTCTATCTACAAGCATCTCTCCATTAGGGGATGGTATGCTAATAGTTCACAACTCATAAGCCCCTAAAAAAATTCTTTTTATAAAGAAACAAAACGATTAGTCGTGCAAAAAACGAAGGAAAAAATAATGAACGCAGCAGCGAAAAAAGACATAAAAACAATAGCAATATTTAACTCGGGTGGAGACTGTGCCGGTCTAAACCAAGCCATGTATGGTATTATGAAAAGAGCGCAACAAAAAGGCATAGAAGTTTACGGTTTATTTAATGGAGACGAAGGCTTCGGAACAGCTAACCCAGTTTGTGGTAAACTAAACTACAACCACTTTGATATTCACTTCGACAGATCTGGTACAATACTTGGTTCAAGAAGAGGTGGTGTTGTAGATCTAGGAGAAAGCGGTTTAGTTTCTGACTTTGGTGAAGCTACAATAGACGAAGAACAACTAAAAATTTTCAAAGAAAATATTAGAAAATATAACATCGATGGTATTATTTTCACAGGTGGTGACGGAAGTATATATGCAAACAAGTTCTTGGCGGAATTAATTCCAAACACACCAATTATAGCTATACCAAAAACAATCGATAACGATACACCTTGCACAGATTATTCTCTAGGTTTTGATACGGCTTGTAACCAAGTTATAGACGTAATCTCAGCACTAGAAATGACATCTTACTCTCATGACATGATTATGGTTGTAGAAGTTATGGGTAACTCAGTTGGTCACATAGCAATCAACTCAGGTGTTGCAGGATGTGCAGACGCAGTTCTAATCCCAGAAATAGAATATGACTTCTGTGAACTATACAAACATATTCAAAAAACAAGAGCTTCATTCTTTAAAAAGGCAATTACTATCGTAGTTTCAGAAGGTATCAAAAAACTTCCTGAAGATGAAAAAGATCCTAAATACAAAGGTATGAGTGCTGGTCAATACATAGTTGAAAAATTCAAAGAAATGGGTGAGAAAAATATCAGATGTAACATTCCAGGTCACATACAAAGAGGTGGAAGAGTTACAATCAAAGATAAAATTAAAGGTATCGAATTCGGTACTCACGCCCTAGACCTAATGATAGAAGGTAAAAGAAGTGTAATGGTTTGTGATGACGGTGGTAAGGTATCACATGTAGCATTTAGCAAAATGTTTAAGTCAAACACTACAGTTGCAGTCCAAAAAGACTCTGACATAGTTAAGACAGCTAAAGATTTGGGAATTTACATAGGTAAAATTTAATAACCAAGTAGTTACAAAAGAAAAAGCACTGCCCAAAAGGACAGTGTTTTTTTATTGAAATAATAAAGAGATCTGATTTTGATGGATAAACTTTAAATTTAAAAAATCTAAAATATTTTCTTTCAAAATTTCCCATTGAGAAGTATTAAATCTATCTTCATCAAAATACAATAGTTCAATTTCATTTTTAGTTATAAAAATAGCATTTGGTAATAGGTCTAAGTTATCCTCAATACTTCCATAGTCTTTAGAAAATTCCCAACACCATTCATCATTAAATATTTCCGCAATTTCATTTAAAAAATTAGGAGGCCTAATACCTCTATAAAAAGTATTAAAGCGACCAGTCCCAGGACAATCAAATTGAAATTTAAGATCAGTTTTTTCTTTCTTAAAGTAGAACGAGTTCACTTCTATTTTAATCTCATCAACTATATTTAATGCTTTGTTTAGATCAATTTTGTTCATAGATATAATTTTTATATAAAAACTGTGTTCTTAAATAAATATCAACATCAAAAATATTTGTAAAGTAAAAAACAATTGACAAATTGATAGTATAATAATATTTTCCTAAGAAGAAAAAAATATAAACCTCAAATTACAGTTAAATGTCAAAAGCAAAAAAAGAAGCTCTCGAAGATGTTTTATCTTACATATCAACCTTTATCAAAAAGCTAGACTACAGGCAAATAACCACTCTAGAAAAAGATATTGAGAAATTTTTCCAAAATAAAGACTTGGGAATGATGTGGATAGTTAACAACTTCGGAGATATTAGAGAAAAATCTATTTATATATTTAAAAATCCAGATGATGAAGCTGTTGAAATAGCAGATATAGAAAGGCTAGTAAAAACCTCAACTATAGAAAACATTACAACTAATGCCATGGAGATCATTATCAGAAATGATATTTCCTTGGAAAGGAAAAAATATACAAATATAGAAAAAAGAACATTCCCGAGGGGAAAATATCTCATAAAAAACCATCTTTGTAAGATAATTTCCACTCATAATCCAAATTAATATTTGATAAGATTTAAAAAGGCATCCCTCCAGGGGTGTTTTTTTGTGAAAAAAATATTTGACAAATTGGTAGGATAATAATATTTTCCTTTAGGAAAAAAATTTAAACCTTTAAAAAAAGTTAAATGTTAAAAACAGAAAGTTTCAGAGTTAAACCAAGTAAAGAAGTTTTAAGTAATATTTTTAAATATTTAAAGAATATAGATTGTACTCCAACACCTTCTATAAAAAAGGAAATTAAAAACTTTTTCGAAAATGAAAGTATTGGAACTATTAGACTAGTTATTAACCATGATGTGGGTGAAGACGTGGGTAATGAAAAAAATCTTTATATTTTTAAAAATAAAAAGGTCGGTAGATTTACTCTCCCACTAGAGAGGTTAGAAGATAATCTAGTGATAAACATGGTTAATGACAGTATTAGAGAACTAGTTATTAATAAGAATAATGTTCAAGCTAAAGATTTTAAGTCTATTTCAACTTCGAGATGGACAATATCTTCAGGAAGTTACTTTGCTGGATTTCCAACTTGCCAAGTAGTATCAAATTATAACATGGCATAAAATTTTAAATAGAGCACTATCCTAAAAAGATGGTGCTTTTTATTTATATTTGCTATTGAAATGAAAGGGCAAATCGTTTATCATAAAGGAAATCGAGGATATAAAAATAAAACAGAAGAGGGACGGATTTATGAAAAATCATTTTTTAAAAACAGCATTATTGACATTAACACTTTCAGTAGCAGCAGTTAGCCAGTCCTATTCCTTTGAAACTACTGCAAAAACTGCTACATTATTAGACGTTCAAACGGGCGACATAATCTATTCAAAAAATTCAGACACACCACTTCCACCATCATCAATGAGTAAACTTATGACAGCATACATGCTTCTTGATGCAATAAAAGATGGTCAAGTTACTTTAGACCAAGAGGTCGTAGTATCAGAACACGCAGGTCAAAAGTCTCTAGAAATGCAAAGAGAAGGCGGATCAACTATGTACCTTAAAGCAGGGGATATGGTAAAAGTAGACGAACTACTTAAAGGCGTAATCATAGCATCTGCAAACGAAGCTTGCGTAGTAATCGCAGAATTAGTTTCAGGTTCAGAAGAACAATTCGCAATAGACGCTAACAAAAAAGCAGAAGAAATCGGAATGACAGGTTCTAATATTGTAAATGCATCAGGCTGGCCAGTTCCAGATCACCTTATGACCTCTCACGACCTTGCCGTATTAGGTATGAGGTTACAAAAAGATTTCCCAGATCATTTCGAATACTTTTCTAAAAAGAGCTTTGAATTTAAAACATCTTCAGCTCCATTCATAAATAGAAACAAACTACTTTGGCTGGATAAATCAGCAACTGGACTAAAAACAGGTCATACAACAGTTGGTGGTTACGGTATGACAGCATCTTTCGATAGAGGCGGAAGAAAGCTAGTTGCAGTTATGAACGGAATGACATTAGAAGCTAACGGCTCAGCAAGAAAAAATATTGAAAGATCTAAAAGATTAAAAGAATTTGCAGATTGGGGTTACGCAACAACAGAAAACTACAAATTCTTTACTGCAGGTCAAACAGTTCTTGAAGCTCCAGTTTGGTATGGTAAAAAAGCTACTGCTGAACTAACAACTTCAGAAGATATAGTTTTAACTCTTCAAAAAGGTGGATACAAAAATGTAGACTTCATCGCTTACTACTTAGGTCCAATCAATGCCGGAGTTAAAAAAGGCGAAGTTATTGGAGAGCTTTCTATAGAGAAAGAAGGTAAAGTACTTAAAACATTTGATCTAGTTGCCAAAGAAGACATTAAAGCGGCAGGAATACTAGGTAAATTCTTAAACAACATTAAGAACTTATTCTAAAAAATAATATAATACTTAGATCTCTCGAATTATATTCGGGAGATTTTTTTATTACAATCAATAGTGTGAAAAACTCAATTTGCTATTGAAAAGATATTTTTAATCATCTACCATATAATTATAAAGAGGACAAAATTGAAAGGCTACGACCATGGACGCACAAAACACTAAACCAAAAAAAGGCGTAAAAAGAATTTTCAGATTAAAGAAAGTTGTAAAACCAGGCAAAAGAGAAATATTCAAAAAGAAAAAGCCATTCATTCTCTTCAGACCATTTATATCAATATTTAATTATCTAATGAGAGGGCTAAGAGTTCTTGGTAATTTCATAGCAGCAATCTTCGCATTAATAGTAATCCTAAACATAGCAGGTTTCATCGGAAGCCTATTAGAAGGAAAAGAAACAGAAGACGAAATGGTTCTAGTAGTTGACCTTAACAAAGGTGTAGCTGACAGCGAAGAAGAATTCTTTATCAATATAGATTTCGATCAACCATATCATCTATCAAGCCTTTCTAAAAAAATTGAAATAGCAGCTAAAGACGAAAAAATTAAAGCAATAGTTTTCAAAGGTGAAGACAACCAGTTGGGTCTTGCATCAATAGAAGAAATCAAAAACGCTCTTAAGAAATACAACGAAAGCGGAAAGAAATCTATCTACTTCTCAAAAACTTTCGGAGCAGGTATGTCTAACGGCATAGCAGAATACTACTTAGCAACATCTCTAAAAGAAATCTGGATGGAAAGTAATAGCACATTAAACCTTCTAGGTATAGGCATAGAAAAACCTTATTATAAAGAATTGTTTAATAAGATTGATGTTAAGCCAGTCTTCTCAAAAAGACATGAATACAAAACAGGTCCAAACACATACTTAGAAAACAACGCAACACCAGAAGAAATGTCATTCACAAAAGACTTCTCTAAAGAAGTATACGACATGATCATAAGTGAAATTGCCATCAAAAGAGGAATAAGCGTAGATACAGTTTCAAAAATTGTTGATACAGCACCTCTAAATGACAAAGAAGCCCTTCAACTAAAACTTATAGATAAAATCTCTACAAGAATTGAATTTAACGAAGAGCTTAAAAAACTATATGGTGAAGATATCAAATTTAAAGACATCGCTAGCTACAAACCAAATCTAGAAGATTTCGGATATAATAACACAAAAGAAGATAAGGTTATCCTTTCTATCAATATAGATGGAATTATTATAGACGGAGAAGCTGAAGACGCTCCAATGGGATATGTTGTTTCAGAACCAATAGTAACATCTATCTACCAAGAAGTTAAATCAGAAAGCATAGATGGTATAGTTGTAAGGGTAAACTCTCCAGGCGGAAGCTATACAGCATCAAACGAAATATATAAAGCTCTTATGTGGGCAAGAGAGAAGGGCATACCTGTATTCGTAAGCCAAGGAGATTATGCAGCCTCAGGAGGATACTTCATCTCAATAGCTTCAGATAAGATTTTCGCGAACAAGGGTACTCTTACTGGATCTATAGGAGTTTACGGTGGTAAATTTGTTGGAACAGAAGAACTTTGGAATACTCTAGGTATAAACTGGTACAGACATTCAATAGGTAAAAACGCAGGAATGGGAAGCGTAACAAAAGATTTCTCAGAAACTCAAAAAGCTGCATTTGAAAGAAGCCTAGACTTAGTGTACCAAGACTTTACAACTAAAGTATCAGAAGCAAGAGGTATATCTCTTAAAGAACTTGATAAGTTAGCAAGAGGTAGAGTATGGCTTGGTAAAAACTCAGTTAGAAACAAATTAGTCGATGGTATTGCAGATTACAACACTGTAGTTAATAAAATGAAAGTAGAACTAGGATTAAAAGAAACTGATTTAGTAATCTTAAAATCTATCCCAGATTCATCATCTGAAATAGAGCAACTTAAAAGATTAATAGGCAAAAACATGTCAATCAAATCAGCAATAAAAGAAGAAATTGGCATAGATGATAAATCAGCACTATGGATTGAAAACTTCCTAATAGGAAAAGACATCAAGATGGTAGCAGAGCCAATCTTCATAGATATGTAATATGCAAATATCGGTAAAAGTAATCACAAACAGCTCTCGTAACGCAATAGAAGAGGTAGGCAATAATGAATTCAAAGCCTACCTTACTTGCGTACCTGAAAAGGGTAAAGCAAATAAACAACTGATAAAACTTTTATCAAAACATTTCTCAGTTTCAAAATCTTCTATAGAAATAAAGGTTGGCGAACTATCAAAAAACAAAATCCTAGAAATAGAAAAATAAACCCCTCAAAATCGAGAGGGAGTTTTTATATTTTTTAAATCCTAACCTAATAATTGTTTTTTGATTGCATTCTTAATAGAGCCAGCAACTTCAGTTCTATACCAAAGTTTATTAAGCAAGCCTTCTTCCTTAGAATTAGAAAGGAACCCAGCCTCAATTAATACAGATGGGACAGAAGACTTAAGAACGGCAAACGGAGCTTGTCTATGAGGCTTAGATAATAATTTAATGTTTCTATTTCTCTTAACTTCTCTAACTATAGCATCTGCAAATTCCATAGAAGTTTCTTTTACAATAGTTTGATTTAATTCTCCTAAGATATTTTTTACCACAGGATCATATTCTTCAAAGTGATTGTCTCCAATTAAATCGGCAGCATTTTCTTTTTCAGCCAGTCTTCTAGCTTCTTCGTCGGATGCTTTATCAGAAAGTGTATACACAGATAAGCCACGAGCTCTTTTATTTCTATTAGAATCGGCATGAATAGATAAGAATAAATCAGCTTTATTTTTATCAGAAATCATAGCTCTATCTTTTAACTTGATAAACTTATCAGAATCCCTAGTCATAATAACTTTAAAATTCTTTTCTTTCCTAAGTTGATTTCTAATGTTCTTAGCTAACAAAAGAACAATATCTTTCTCTCTAGTTCTCTTTCTTCCAATAGCACCAGGATCTTTACCACCATGACCAGCATCAATAACTACAGTATAAGTTCTTTTTTCTTTAACAACAGGCTTGTTGGTATCACCTTCAACGGCTTCTTTCTCAGCAAGCTTTAAATCAAATACAAGTCTATGCCCTTTATCCGCAGAAGGAGGTATAGCAAAGTCCTTTTGTATAGCAGCGCTATCAGATAAATCTAGAATTATTTTAATATTTTTATTATTTTGGGGATCTACAATATATCTAGTCTTATTCACAAAACCGGTTTTAACAGTCGTATCATCTAATCCATTAAAATTAGCATTCTCAATATTGATAATCATTCTATTAGGATTTTTAATGAAAGAATAAGTATATTTAATCTTATCAGAACTCTCTATCACAAACCTAATTAGCTTACCATTTTGCTTGCCAAGTCTGAATGCTTTCAGATTGTTTTTACCTTTACCACCATCACGGTTAGTGCCGGCTGCAAACGCAATCGACGGAGAGACTTTTGAAAATAAAACGCAAAAAACAGCAAAATTAGATATCTTTGCTAAAACTTCTCTCCTAGTCACAAAATTTTTATTATTTTCCACCTTACTACTCATAAGACCAAATATAGCAAAAACCTAAGAAACTTTCAAATAAAAAATGTTGTTTATTAATAATAATGTGATTCGCAAAAAATAGTTTTTTAGTCATGAATTTATGTAAATAATAATTAAGAATAGGAAAAGTACCTAAAAAGCAAAATTTTATTAAAGGAGGTGAAATGCCCGAATACACTTGGGTTTTAAAGGTTTTATATATAAAAGCAACCCCATTCAAAAACAAAAAACTTGACAAATAAAAATGAATCGTAGTATATTATTGTCAATAAACACAATACTTTTTATACCCACAAAAACTTAAAATCGTAGAATAATGAAAAATTTAATTTCACTTATCGCCTTATTGTTAATCACAGTATTAACTATAGCACAGGAAAACAAGAAAGACCTAGGTCTCAGAATTAACGTAAGTAAGAGCAGTATGAACACAGATCATCAACGAGGATCAAATATGGAACCTTGGACGTTTGATTTTGTCAGTATCGATCGCTTTGCCGGTTATTATGATGATCCAGCAAATCCTAATGTATACGGAATTATAAATCCAGGAGGAGAGGCTCCAACAACAATTAATCACATTCGCTTAGAAATAGAGAAGCGAATGTTTAAAGTTAATTTCTTCGAAGAAAAGTTTGATTTACCAATAAAAAGTTCTTTTTGGAGCTATCTTGGATACTCAACTTTCACTCATGAAGATATGGTTGGATACCAGCTCAGAGGAATAAACTTCCATCTTCCTAAAGGAGAAGAATTTACCAGAGGTTATCGCCGGAGTGATTTCAAAATGAAGGGAACAGGGATCTTTATAGGTATTCGTCCTGAGTTCATGTACCATTTTAATGAAGAATCTAAACTTCGTGCCGGCTTATCATTTAGCCTTGGAGTAGCATTTAACAAGTACGAAATGGACAGCTCCTTTGATGAATTCAAAGATCAAAAGGAAACACACTTCGACGGTGATGTAACTTTAAGATTTGGTTACGGTCCTGCTGAAATTTTCTTCAGTCCTGTAGTCAGCTCTATGTATAAAAAAGACGGGAAATATGAGGGAAAGAATCGAATAGGCCTAGCCTTTACATTCTAAAATTTTTCAGCCGTAGTGGCTTGCGAATAAAAAGAAAGATGTTCATTTATTGAGCATCTTTTTTTTACAAAAATAAAACCTCCCGAAGGAGGCTTTCTTATTAATAGAATTCAATCTCTAACTCAGGCAATAGAGGAACCGATGACATTTTATCTTCACCAATTTCTTCTACATCTACGCCAAGATTTCTAAGATTTTTAACTAGGTTAGGGTATCCTCTAATTGCCCATTTAGCATTAGAAACAGTACTAGTTCCTTTAGCTGCACAAGCTGCCCAAATTAAAGCACAAGTACCTCTTAAGTCAGGACCTTCCATGTCGGCCGCTTTAAATTCAAACTCTGGGTTACCATGAATTTTGATATAAGCATGTTCACCTGTAGAATAAGAATTTACAGAATAAGACTCTTCACTCTTAACAATTTCAGCTTCAAACTTAGCGCCCATCTTAGATAGCTCAGGCATATGAACTATTCTTGAAATCCAAATAGGATCTATGATTTCAGACATACCATTCGCTTTAAGTAATAATGGAGCCCACAATTGATGAAGATCAGTTTCATCACCAGGGAATGGAGTCATTAACATATGTTGTAGCGGAACATCTTTATAATCTTTATGAGCAGATACAAAGATACCATTAGGCATAATTCTCACATCAGCACAATGCTTAAATCTACTTAGGAACGGCGTTAAAGTATTGTAATCACATTGTTCTATAAATACTTCACCTCCAGTAACAGCAGCTAACAACGCATAACTAGCAGCTTCTAATCTATCTGGCATAATAACATAAGTCACACCTTTAAGAAGAGATGGCTTAGCTAATTGGTTTTTCACAAGACCAGTAGAATTTCTACCATTAATCTTAATAATATCTTTACCCATTAAGTTTAACATATTAAGTAAATCTTCAATCTCAGGTTCTTGAGAAGCATTAAGCATAGAAATAGTTCCATTACCAACTGATGCTAACAAGAAGTTCATTGTAGCACCGTGAGACATTCTTACAGTAGAGAAGTAAGTAAGTTTATCATCCATCTTTTTATTTTCAGGAAGAGTGAATACTAATAAAGCATTACCATCTTTATCAACTTTTTCTTCAGTAGTAACACCTAAAACTTTTTCTAATAATTTGATATGGAAGTCATATTTTCTAGTAGACTCACCAATTTTACATCCACCAGGACTTACAACAACTAAGCTATCAAACTCTCTAGTGATAGCAAATCTAGCTAATAGAGCAGACCAGAAGTAATAAGATCCTCTAATTTTCTTTGAAGCATCTGCAGGTATAACATTCGTTTTTATTGTTTTAGCTTCAATTTCCATTTCTCTTGATTCAGGACTGTGTTTAATATCTACACCAATGTGTTGCATAATAGAACCAAACAAAAGAACATCTGAGATTAATGGAACATTTTTCAATACAACTTTTTCTCTAGTCAAGAGCGATGCAGCCATCAATCCCATAACTGAATTTTTAGCACCTGAAATTCTAACTTTACCTGAAACTGGTTTACCACCAGTGATTTTAATTTTTTCTGGAATTTTAAACATGACTTAACCCTTTCGTATTGCAATTAAAAAATAATTATATCCTATATAAAAGATATAGCAGATTCTCTACATTTTTCAAGGCAAATAAATAAAATATTTTGCAAAAAAATATTATTATGATAAACTAATGAAAAAAAGGGGCATAAAAAGAATGATTAAAAAGAATTTTCATCTTATATTAGCAACGCTATTATTAGCATCATGTGATCCGTTCG
Organism: Alphaproteobacteria bacterium; assembly: GCA_025210155.1. Classification (NCBI taxonomy): domain Bacteria; kingdom Pseudomonadati; phylum Pseudomonadota; class Alphaproteobacteria; species Alphaproteobacteria bacterium. The sequence goes on from JAOASE010000003.1 coordinate 46,554, forward strand.
TAAACATGGGAGGTTATCCTGACTCAGTTCCTACAGACAGAGAGTTTTACGCACAAAGAATTAGCCATGGAGATATTCCAAATTGGTACAGAGAAGATTGGAAAGAAGTTGTAGCTCCATTCACTCGTTCATGTAAAGCATTCTTAAAAATGTCACCAAACAAAAAAATCTCAACTTCATACGTAGACGTAACAGTTGGCGATATGCAAACAGTTTGTGAAAGATGGAAAAGAGGTAGGTACCATGAAGCTTCATCTTCATCAATCAGAGGTTTCTTCGAAAGTAACTTCGAAGCCAAGAAAATATATTCAAGAGGTAAACCAACTGGAACTATCACAGGATACTACGAACCTTATATGAAAGGTACAAAGTTCCCAACTTGTGAAACTCTTACACCAGTATACGGTCTACCATTCAAAGAAGGTCATAGAAACTATACAAGGGCCAACATAGAAAGTGGTATCCTTACAGACAAAGCTCCAGTAATTTACTGGGTTGAAAATCCTGTAGACTACTTCATTATGCAAATCCAAGGCGGTGGTGTAATCTTAGACGAAGAAAGAGGGCAAACTCGTCTAGCATACGCAGGTAACAATAGCCACAAATTCTTAGGTATAGGAAAAATACTAAAAGATAAAGGTGTTAAACTAAACGATTGGAGTATGCAATCAGTTAAAGCTTGGTTAAAAGCAAATCCTGAAGCAGCTAAACAATACATGAAAGAAAACCCAAGATACATTTACTATACTCAAGTAAAAAGTCCTGGTCCTCTAGGAACAATGGGTGTGCCACTAACATCAGGTCGAAGTCTTGCTGTAGATAGAACATACTACCCATTAGGATTACCTATGTGGATTGACTTTAAAACTGTAGATAAAGAAACTATTTCTAAGATGGCATTTGCCCAAGACACAGGAACAGCTATCAAAGGTGGTATAAGAGCAGACTATTTCTGGGGAACAGGTTCAGACGCTTTCGCAGAAGCAGGAAGAACTCACGCTCAAGGAAGCTTATATCTACTATTACCTAGATAGAAGGCTTTTAGATAAAATTAAGGAGTTACAATTTGTGACTTCTTTTTTTCAATTGATTTCCCAGTAAAAGAATTTATAATAATTAAAGAAAAAAACTAGAATAGTTTCTATTTAAATTCGTGAAAAAGACGAAGGATTAAAAATGAAGATATTGGGCATAGAATCATCTTGCGATGAAACAGCAGTAGCTATAGTAAATGAAAAAGGTGAGGTATTATCACATCAATTAATATCCCAAACAGAACACCTTGAATACGGTGGTGTAGTTCCTGAAATTGCATCAAGAGCACACGTAGACGCTATAGACTCGCTATTCAATAAAGCCCTAGATGAAGCTAATTGTAAAATAGAAGACTTAGACGCAATATCTGCGACTACAGGTCCAGGACTTGTCGGCGGACTTATTGTAGGCACAACATTCGCCCAAGCTATAGCAGGCTTCTCAAATAAACCATTCATATCAGTTAATCACTTACAAGCACATGGACTTATGGCAAGAATGGGAACAGATTTACAATTCCCATATATACTATTGCTAGTATCAGGCGGACACACACAAATCCTTCTAGTTAAAGACGTAGATGACTTCGAACTTATCGGTGAAAGTATAGATGACGCCGCAGGAGAATGTTTCGACAAAGTAGCTAAGATTATGGACCTACCATATCCAGGGGGACCAAAGATAGATAAGTTATCAGGCGAGGGTGACTCAAATAAATATACCTTACCTAAACCTCTTATCAAAGAACCTAATTGCAACTTCAGTTTTTCAGGTTTAAAATCTGCATCATTAAGATTAGTTAATGATCTACAACCAATAGACGAAACAAAGAAAGCAGATATATCAGCCGTATTCCAAAAAACAGTTTGCGAAATAGTAGATGTAAAAATTCGCAGAGCTTTGGACGAAGTTAAGAGCAGGGGAATCAATCCAACATCTTTAGTTGTTAGCGGTGGTGTGGGTGCTAATTCAGGAGTTAGAAAAACTCTTCAAAATATATCGGAAGAAAGCGATATAGACTTCATTGCCCCTCCAATCAAACTTTGTATGGATAACGGCGTAATGATAGCCTGGACAGGTTTAGAATTATTTAGAAAAGGTAAAACATCTCCACTAGATATAGTTCCAAATCCAAGATGGCAATTAAAAGACCTATAAAAGACAAAGCTCAGAAATAAAACTGAGCTTCTTTTTTCCAATTGACATCATCTTAATATAGAATTATATTCTAAGGAAACAATTCCTTTTAAAACAGAAAAATCAACTACCTATGAAAACTAAATTTGAAAAGGGATTTTTCGTAATACAAGTCATTCTCATGGCGGTAGTGCTGGCACTATTTATAGCCAACAAAACTCCTGATGACTGGCGAGAAACCTTCAATTTTGAGCGCAAATGTAAAAAAGAAATAAAATCCGGACACTCCTCTGGATTTTTTTTATTAAAAACACAACTTTCTCGTTGACAAAACATTGAAATAAGCTTATATTCTCAACAAACAATAACACTTTAAATCCCTTACATATGAATCCAAAACGATTTTTTTTAATAATAGGGCTCTACCTATATATGAGCCGCTATCTGATAAATAAGATAGAACTATTAAAGATTACATTTTGTATAGTAATATTTTCAGCTGTAATTTTTCTACATGGCAGAAACCTCTATAGCAAAAAATACCAAACAAAAATTTATTTTGAAAGCGGAGTTTTAGCCAGTGAGTTAAACTTCGAAAAAACTTATTTTGAAGTTTTCTTTACAGACACTTCAAAGTTCTTTTTCAAAAATGGAAATCCTAAAAAACAAATAATTCAACTAAAAAACTTAGAAACAGAAAATCCTTTAAACAGAAGATATCTAGTGACAGATTTCTATGAAAAGGACAGTGGAAAAGTTTTCTGTAAAAGAGAATATCTTTACAGAATGATGAGTAATGATTTTAAAAAGCATTATCCAGGAAAAAGAGATTTCAAAATTCTATCTGAATTTGGCTCCAGGCCAAAAGATATAGATATGTTTGGTAATCAATTAGACACTACGTCTAATTTTAAGGCTAATCATAGATTTTTCTATGAAATTAGATTACTATCAAGAAAATTTAATGAAGATGGTATCATGAAAGAAAGTTTGGATCTGACAGATGCATCCTATAAGAAATGGGGCTACAGAGAAAATTTCATTATGGTGTCAAACGGAAAAAAATCAAGAATCATCTCCACTCGAATAGAAAGAGGTGAACTCGCACTTAATAAAAAGGAGCCCAGTTAGGGCTCTTTTTTATTTTATATATTTCAAAACTTCCGTAGCTGCTTTGGTAGATGGCATTCCAGCCCCAGCCTTAAGCATATCTATAGAAGGTTTTATCTTCTTAGTATATTTCTTTTTGTAATCCTTGTCATCAAGAACCTTACAAGCTTCATTAAATACATTGTCAGCAGTTAACTCATCTTGGAATAATTCAGGTATAATCATCTCATCACTAAGTATATTAACTAATGAAAAATATTTAATACTGATAAATCTCTTTATAATAAAGTGAGTTAATTTAGAAACTTTATAGCAAGCAACAGTAGGAACATTCCTGATAGCTAATTCAAGCGACACAGTACCCGAAGCACAAATAGCTAAGTTAGAACGCGCAAACATATCATATCGATCTTTACTACCTTTAACAAACGCAGGCTTGGCATCCCAAGTCTCGACAATACTACGAACCTTATCTTCAGTACTTTCAACTAAAGGCATAAAGAAAGAACAGTTATTATATTTATCTCTTAACCTTTCAGATACTTCTTTAAGAACAGGTAGCATAACATCAATCTCAGCCTCTCTAGAACCAGGTATTAAAGCAATAATCTTCTTACCTCTAACAAACTTATACTTATTAGTAAAAGCAGAATGATCGCCTTTATATCTTTCTATAGCTGGATGTCCAATCGCTTTAATCTTCCCCCCATATTTGGTAAAGAAAGGTTCTTCAAATTTAAAGAAGCAAAGAATCTCATCAAAAACTTTAGCATATTTTTTAGCTCTTTTAGGTCTCCATGCCCAAACCTGAGGCGCAACAATATGAACACAAGGAACAGTAACACCACGCTTCTTAGCTCTCAATATAATAGCCTTTGCAAGGGAAGGGGCATCTACACTCATAATAACATCAGGCTTAGCCTTAACAATTTCATCTACAACAAAATCAATTTTTCTTTTCAAAGTTCTGTATCTTTTAAGAACTTCGACAAATCCCATAACTGAAAAATCCTTAATATCTATGATACTTTTGAAGCCAGAAACTTTTTGCATTTCTTCTCCACCCATACCAACGAAAGCAACATCTTTCTTCTTATCAATGATTTTTTCCATAATAGAAGAGGCTAGAATATCTCCTGAAGCCTCACCCGCGATAATAAATATTTTTTTCTTCAATTTTACCATGAGATATATTATAATGTATTAAACAAAAATTGCAAAACTATTTTTGAGAAAGGAAATCATCAAATGAGAAATCTTTTAAAGAAATCACTACTATTTGTTCTAGTATCAATATTTTTATCTGCACCATTATTAACTACATCAGAAGCAGCATACAGAACATCTAATAGAACCTATCAAACTAAAGCTAAAGTAGCCCCTGAACTAGTAAAAAAATGTAAGCAACATTTATCAAAAGTTAGAAACAACACAAATCCATCAGTTGTTCCACTATGCGTATATGAAAAAAGAACTACTGTCTCAGATAAATATACAGAGCTAAGGCCATTCATCCAAAAAGCAGGTATGGTTTATAAGCTTTTGCTAAAAATAGTTTTCGTTTATGTTTTTGGTTATATAGTCTTTAATGTCTTCCATATGCATAAAGACGATTTAAAATTAGATAAATTCAAGAACATGGGTATAGCATTATTCGCATTAGTATTTGGTGCCGTTGCATTAGAATATTTCCTAGGTGAAGAATTCTCATTAGTAGATGTTGCACGTAATCATAACTATATAAATTGTACTCAACCAAACCAATTTTATAGACGTTGTGACTCCGATGAAGCAGGCGCTGTATTTATAAAAAAGAAGTATCTAATATCAGAAAGTGGCTACTCTTTAGTAGAATACAATGTAAAGAATTTGGATAAAGATAGCAAAAAAAATGAGAAATATGACCTATCTCCAAGAACTTTATTTTAAAAAATACAACCAAAATTAAGAAAAAAATGCATAAAAAAGCTCGGTTTTTCAATAAAATCTGGGCTTTTTTGATAAAATATACGTTTTTTTCTTGACTTGGGATTGAAATACCCCCAATATAGATTTATGTAAAAAAAACTATTAAGAAAAGGAGTTTTACAATGAACAAAGCAGAATTAATCGAAGCAATCGCAAAATCAGCGGATTTATCAAAAGCAAAAGCAGGTGAAGCAGTAGATGCATTCGTAGAAGCAGTTACTAAATCACTTAAAAAAGGCGGCGACGTAAGACTAGTTGGTTTCGGTACTTTCTCAGTTAGCAAAAGAAAAGCTACAACTGGTAGAAACCCAAGAACTGGTGAAGAAATCAAAATTAAAGCATCTAACCAACCAAAATTCAAAGCTGGTTCTGCTTTAAAAGACGCTGTAAACTAATTATAGATTGCACAATATATATAGAAGGGGTTCGCAATTGCGACCTCTTTTTTTATATAAATAAAAGTGAATTCTTTAGATATGAAAATAGGGCCCTTTAACAGACCCTATTTTTCAAAAAATATCTCAACGAGTTATTCTGTTAAAATTACACGTTCAGCATTTTTTTCCGGCTTCTTATTACTTACAGGCAATATTCTGATAAAGGAGCTTTCTTTTCCTCCTGTTTCGAATATGCCATCACCGAAGTTTAGACCAAACTGATGTAGGTTGAATTTTTTACTAGTGCAAACAATTCTGAATAAGTTTTCAGCTTTTTTTGCCTTTCGATCTTCATCAGTTAATAAATCATCAATAAAATCTATGGTAGGCTTTTCTTCATAATAATTTGAATAGCCCTGTTTCCCAGCTGAAATCATTTCAGAAAAGTTAATATCTTTTTCCAAGAAATCACATCTTGAGACATTAAAGTCTACATAGAATGCTTTCAAAGAAAATGAATTAAACTTTAAAATTTCATCCGGAGATATTATTTCTGCTTTCACTTCTTCATCACGAGGATTTTCTTTCCTCGATATAAAGACAAGTCCAAAGATAAACACTTCACCATTATAACTTATTAATAAGCTCTTACAGTTATCAGTGCTTAACTCTTTATCAAGGGAGCCTCGGTCTTTAAAGAATTTAGCTATAGAACTAAATTCACTTATTAAAACATTGAACTCTTTATCCTTGAAATCGAACTTTTTCTTCTCAAAAGAAGAAAATAACTTCATAAGGTAACTTTTAGCATCTTCGCCAAATGGATTTTTATCAATCCAATTTAGCCATGCCTCATTTATGCCTGGCATATGTGAGACACTTCTGTCATTTGAATCATTTTTCATATTGTTTATAAAATTTAAAAAAAGGTGTATACAAATATTCGTATGGTTATCCTAATGATATAAGGCTTCTGTGTCAAGTATAAAAAAATATTCCTATAAAAAAAATATAGAAATATCAAAAACAAAAGCCTCCCAGGGAGGGAGGACTTTAAAAAATCGAGGATCAGATCGCTACAGAATGGCATTTCCAGGATTGCGATCTATTTCATCTTTAACTTTAAATTACTTACTAACTAATAATAGTTATAAAACATATTCAACAGCTAGTCAATAGAATTATTCTAAGCTGTTTTAGTGAATATTTCTACTCCATCAGCAGTAATACCTATAGTATGTTCGAATTGAGCAGAAAGCTTACCATCAGCAGTTCTAACAGTCCAGCCATCATTCTCATCAGTAATACCATCATAAACACCTAGATTAATCATAGGCTCAATAGTAAATACCATACCTTCTTGTAAAACAACTTTTTCCATTTCTTTAGTATAATAATGAAGTATATTTGGATCTTCATGAAATAGAGTTCCTATTCCATGTCCACAGTAATCTCTAACAACCGAATAACCTTTAGCCTCAGCATAATCTTGTATAGTCTTTCCTATATCAGCTAAAGTAGTGCCAGGTCTACAAATTCCAATAGCATCCATCAAAGCTTTCTCAGTATCTTTAACAAGTGTCTCAGCCTTTTTGGAAGCCTTTCCAACTATGAAAGTACGAGATGTATCTCCATAGTATCCTTTTTTAATAACAGTAACATCTATATTCACAATATCACCTTCTTTTAATACTTCTTCAGAAGATGGAATTCCATGACAAATAACTTCATTTATAGAAGTGCATATAGATTTAGGAAAGCCATGATAATTAAGTGGCGCAGGTTTAGCACCATTTTTAACTATAAAATCATGACAGATTTGATTTAATCTCTCAGTAGAAACACCCGGTTTAATATAACCAGCAACATAATCCAATGTTTGAGAAGCTAATTTTCCAGCTCTTCTCAATTTTTGAAAATCTTTAGGTGTATATATTTTTATATTCATTTTTATCCTCACATAATAAGCTCATTACGCCCATTATAGTTCCAGCCCTAAATATTTGCAAGAGAAATAAAAAACGCCCGAGTATCCCGAGCGTTCTTAATGAGTAAAATTTTTCCTGAATTCTAAACTATTTTGTTAGTGCAAAACATCATCCTAAAAATATTGTTACCTAACAAAATAAGATTTTTCCATAGGCAGTGGATTTTAAAAATTAAAATTTAATTTCACAAGTAAAACTGAATGAGAAAATTATATCAATTTATAGTTGCCTTGTCAAATTATTATTATAAAAAAAACACCCTGTAAAATTTGGGAAAATTCCAGAGTGTTTTTCTTGAATAAAAATGTCTAATTGAACTAATGTCTTTGCATAAGCCTGGGTTTTTGTTAATAATTGTTTTAATTAAAATCACAATATCAAATAAAAATTGATATTTAAATAGTTTGTTTCAAAACGCCTGGAAGTACCAGGCGCTTTATTGTTTAATAATTATCTTTACCTTAAGCATTTATTGCTTATTGGTGAATTTTTTCAGAAAATATACTTTCCGACAGCTAACACCTCGACTTTCCCATTAACCGGTTCGTCATACTTGAAAAATGTTTTTTTCATAAGCATCTAATTTAAGGATTGTTTTCGTTTAAATCATAATTCTCACTTAAAATAATATCAATTTCTGATTGACATGTCAAACAATTATTTTAAACTATTTTAATAAAAGAAGGAAAGTTTTATGAAAGTATTGTTCAGCCTAAAAGAGAAAGAAATCTCATCTATAAATAAAAATTTATTCAATGACATTTTATCATACCTAAGAGAAAATAATTTAGACTCAGATAGAATTTCTTCAGCAGAACTTTCTAAAGTTTTGAAAAATCCTCCAGTACTAACTCCAGAAGAGTTCGCGCAAGAAATAATATATGTAATCTTAGCCTCAGGCTTCTCTCAAAGAACTGCCATAAAGAAGTGGAGAGAGATAATGAATGAAATAAATTCTAATGGAGCTAACTTTGATGAGCTTATCCAAATATTTAAAAACCAAACCAAAATAAAATCCATAGTTAAAGCTTGGGAAAATAAAAAAGAGTTCAGAGACGGCTTCTATAATCTTCGCAATGAAAACAGACCTCTTCAGGAACAGGTGGATTATCTAGAAACAATTCCTTACATAGGTAAAACAACAAAGAATCACTTAGCTCGTAATTTAGGTATAAGCATTGTTAAATATGATGTATGGATACAACGTCTAGGTATAGCTTTAAAATATCCAGAACTTTCTAAAAAAGAAACAGAAACACTAATAAAATTTCCAGTAACAGATGATGTAAAAGTTATCTGTGATGACATATTTAATTCTCTTGAAGAACAAACAGGAGAGAGCAGAGGGTTCATAGATGTAATACTTTGGAAAGCTTGCCAACTTGAAATCCTATCTATAAAATAAAATTCCTCCGTATATACGAAGGAAAGTTATATTTTTTAATGCACTTCAAGCATCTCTTTATCCCGTTTGAAATCGGAAAAATACATTCCTAAATTATCTTTAGGAGATAATTCAGCCTCTCTTTTCTTTATACCCCAGTCAATATTAAGATTAGGGTCAAAAGCATTTATACAACGTTCTGCGGTAGGCTCATAAGAGTTATCCACTTGATAATGAAATATTGTATTATCTTCTAAGGAGATAAAGCCATGAGCAAATCCCCTAGGTACATAAAGCATAGAACCATCGGCTTTCATTTCAAAAACCAAATGTTCTCCAAAGGTCTTAGATCCATCTCTTAAGTCAAGGACGACATCCTTTATACTTCCCTTCATTACCTTTACTAATTTTGCTTGTGCAAATTTATCAGCTTGAAAGTGAAGTCCTCTAATGGTGTTTTTATGGGATTCAGAAATATTATCCTGAATGAACTCAGAAGTTATCCCATTTTCGAAGAATTCATTTTTCTTATAGGAATCCCAAAATTCACCTCTATTATCTGTGTATATTTTTGGTTTTACTACAATAAGTCCATCAATCTTAGTCTGTTCAAATGTAAACATGTGTATTTTGTTATTAGGTTTATATTTATTAATTAGCCCCCACAACATAATGTAGTGAGGGCTCAAAGTCAATCGCAAATTTTAAAACTAGTTAAATCTTTTTATACAGATCTATAAAAGCATTACCACGAACTTCAAAACTAGGATACTGATCCCAAGAAGCAGTCGCAGGAGATAAAAGCACAACAACCTTCTTATCAGAAGTAATCTCTCCAGATTTGATATCTAATTTAATAGCTTTAACGATTTCATCCATAGCTATGTTTAAAGTATTGCAAACTAGAGAAGGGTGATACTTTTCACAAACCTTGGCAAAGTCTTTTTCACACTGACCAATCATGAAAGATTTTTTAACTATGCCATCAGCAAAATACCTCTCAAGCATATCAAGTCCACCTTCTTTAGGAATACCTCCAGCTATCCAGTATATATAATAGTCTGCATATGCCTTAAGAGCTGGCTCAACAGCTTCAGCATTAGTCGCTTTACTATCATTAACGAAAAGAACTTCAACTCCATCTATATTCTTAGTGCCAGCAATTTGTTGCCTATGTTCCAATCCAGTAAATTCTTTCACAGCCTTCATAGTCCTTTTACCACAAAGACCTAAGCCTTTCATAATCCCATATACAACCTCTATATTCTGAGCATTATGCAATCCTTTAAGATATTCAAGCTCAGCAAGATCTAAAACCTTTCTAGGTGTACCAGATAAATTATTAACTATAACGAAAGTCTTATCTCCACCTTTGACATCTCTTTTCTCTACATATAAAGTAGCCTCATTACCAAATGCCGACACGGTGGTAACGTCTTTACCAGCATCAGTACAATTTTCAGCAACCTTCTTAGTATTCTCATCGTCAACTCCGATAACTAATTTATCAGATATATTACATATAATCTTCTTAGCATTTACATAACCTTCAAATCCACCATGTCTAGCTAGGTGATCAGGAGTAATATTAATCAATGCCCCAACAGCTAATCTCAAGTCAGGAGACAATTCCAATTGATAAGATGATAACTCTACAACACAAATATCACCTTTACCCAATGAAGGATTTTCAAACATAATAGTAGAACCTATATTACCCCCAAGGTAAACATTCTTTTCCATTTGTTGCAAAGTAAAATAAGTCAATTTCGTAGTAGTAGATTTACCATTGGAACCAGTAATACCCACATAAGTTGCTTCAGGATTTAGTAAATAAAATAGATTTATATCCGACATAAGTCTAACGCCAAACATTCTAGCCTTCTCAGCAATAGGATGAACTTTATCAGTAGGGAATGTATGGGGTATACCAGGGCTCCACAAAACTAATTCCAAAGATTTAAAATCTATATCTTCAATAGAAGCAGGGCATTCGAACCCATCTTTTCTTGCTTTCTCCATAGAAGCTTCTTTATCATCCCATAATAAAAGATTAGCTCCCATTTCTTTTAAAGCCTTAGCTGCTACAGATCCTGTCTTGCCTAGACCAACAATTAAAATGTTTTTATTTTCTACAGTGAATTTTCCCATAATTTAATCCTTAATATTTTGCTAAATTATATAAAAATAAAAAAAATACTGCAATAGATAAAAATAATTTTCCAGTTCTTACAAAGACTTAAAAATCCACCTAAAATAAAAATTAAAAAAAATATAAAAAAACAAAAAAAAATGTTGCAATTCAATTTTATATCCATATAATACTCTCAGACATGGTTAATAAGTGCCTGCTTAGCTCAGCTGGTAGAGCAGTTGATTTGTAATCATCAGGTCGGCGGTTCGACTCCGTCAGCAGGCACCATTCTAAGTCTTTTATAAGAAACACCCAGTTGGGTGATTTTTTTTACCAAAATCAAATACATAGATATATTTACTTAAACCTTTGAATAAAGGGTGTTTTTTTGTGATTTGATAAAATCAGAACAACTCTAAGTTTATTTTCCCCTTGAAATAGTTGGATTGATATTTTATACTCCCAACAATTAATTTTTTATAACTAAATTTAAAAATGATGAACAAAGAATCTTTTTTTAATGTACAGAATGCTTTCAAAGACGTTAACTATCTTCATGGCTTTGGTTCAGGTGATTTATATAAAATCGCATATCCAAAGGCTGTAGAAGCAGTAGAAGAAGCTGACGCGGAAGAAGAGGAAAAAGATGTTGTAAAAATCTTTTCCATTCAAGAAGGAAATGTTCTTTCAAAGTTTTATTATCCAACTGAGTTAGGAGCTCTAACAAATAAGAGTACTTACGTTACTTTACTCCTTGGAACAGAGCAGGCGATTAAAGAAGAGGTCGTAGAGCAGATTACCGGTGAAAAATCAGGTGGATTGCTATTTATATACCAGGACTCTTGGTTTATAATGAAACGAAGCGACTTAAACGTTGAGGTGGTAGGAGATACAAACCTTAGAGTTGCCATAAAAAAACACGAAGAATAAAACAGAAAAAAACTCCCTTAAATCGTTTTGATTTAGGGGAGTTTTGCCATTTAGGCTGACATTGCAGAAGAGTTTATTTTTAATTCGCTAACTTTTAATAATATATCCTTAGCATATAACTCCAACTTTTCTCCATCAGGAAAAATAACCTTAGCGGTTTTATCCGAAAAGAAAGAATTCAGCATATTTGAAAACGTTCCCTCAATTTTCCTTATTTGAGATTTTTTATTATTCCCATTATAACTAAGGGCATAAGCCAAGCTTCCTTTTTCAGTGTTGGAATAATAAAATTTTATATTAAAGTCTTCACTTTCTTGCTCTGTTTTTTTATTCTTGCACATTCTAGATAAGTATTTGATTAAAACATCCTGTTTCTCCTAGATCTTCTTCTAGAAGTTTTTTTGTCGTTACTATTTTGTTTGCTTAAAGCATTTTTCTTTCTTACTTCACGTCTTTTAAAGTATATAGCTTTATCTATAACTTCTTTAGCTGTAAGAAGTTGAATAGTATCCTTATTAGGAAGTATTACTCTAGCTTCTTTATCAGAAAAAAGTCTATAGATCTTCTCTGAAAATACTCCTTCAACTTTTCTCAATTGAAGTTTCCTGAAACCATCATGCTCATCTAAAGTATACATGAGTGTCCAGTTATCAGTGAAATAGAGTTTTAAATCAAACTCATCGTCTATTTCAATGTTTTTGTTTTTCATTTAAATTATATTAGGTTCAAACTTATATTTAATTTCTTCAAAAATTATATCAAGCAAATTAAATTGTCAATGTAAATATTCCTATAAATAAAAAAAAAAGCCCCGGGAGAGGGGCTTTCTATTTAGTGTTTGCTAAAAAGGGTATGGGTTATACAATTAGCAAACCTTCACTAGGGTCCAAATAATTAATTGTCTGTAATATATAACAACTTTCTCAAATGTCAACCCTTTTAGCTAGTTTACCTTAACTTTTTTAACTTTGGTCTCCTTATTAAAGAATGTAAGGCAGATCAAAATACCTATTAAAGATGTACCCGCAGGAATTGCAGTGTTAATAAATTCTTTAAAGTATCCTCCTGTAAACATATAGAAGTATATAACGGTATTTACAGCCATATTAATAGTAACGGCCTTATCCAATCTTTCAGATTTCTTAAACTTACCCATAGCAGTAAGCAAGAATATAGGAGCAAATATATAAACTATACTAGTAACTGAAAATACGAATTGAAGTACATCTCCAATAAATAGAGCTGCGATACTTCCAAAAGTAAGAGCGCCAGCCATTATATACCTAGAAAATTTAATATATTATTTTTTATGTTTTTTAACATCATACTTAGTAAAGTCTTCAAGGTAAGTAGATGATAATAAGTAAGTATATGTATCCAAAGTAGACATAGTTATAGAAATAATAACAATCGCTATATAAGCAAGAACAGCTACAGGAATTTCTGGACTTTTAAATAATAAGAAAAGTACATCATCAGAGTTAGTAGTAGTAACAAAATTTCTAGCACCCATTCCCAACCACATTAAACTCAATGTCATTATAAAAAGAAATATAGGAAACATAGAAATACTTTTCACAATAGTTTTCCCATCTTTTGCTGAGAAAATTCTTTGCCATATATCTGCGCCAGCAAGCATATACATAACACCTATAATTAATATAGCTATATTATTTTCAGTTCCCATTGCAAATACAGTAGATAAATCTTTCATGTCTACTAATTTAGGCTGAATGAATAAAGGAATAAATATCAGCGATAATATAATAAAGAATTGTAAAGTATCTGTCTTAATCACAGCTTTGTATCCACCACTCATTAAATACATAGCAACAACTAATGCTGAGAATAAAATTCCAAACACTGGAGCTATATCAGCTATTTTAGAAATAAGATTACCGGCAACAAAAAGCTGCATAGCAATAACTAGAGTAGAGAATAGTATAATTATAAAAGATATATATTTAGCAGTTCTGCTTCCAATAAAATGCCTAACCATTTGTCCAATAGTAATGCAACTATTCTTAGCGGCAAGATCTCTCATCCTAGGACCATATAATCCTAATAATATTGTTCCAATAGTAAGTCCCAATATCAACCAAAGTATTCCAGCATAACCAAGTAAGAAACCCAATCCTACCCATACGACAATTCCAGCCCCATCTCTAAGCCCAGAAGCAATAGAAGCTACTGTAGGAATTATACCTACCTTACGACTTCCAATTACAAAGTCATCTTCAGTTTCATGTTTTTTAGTTGAGTATGCTATCCAAAGCATCATTAAAAAATATATTCCGATCCCCATCAGAACAGCAGATTGTAAAGACATAATAACCCCCTTTTTTTATGTTACATAAAAAGCTTAATACAATCTAAAATTTAATACAAGAAAAACATGAAATATTGTTTGAAGAAAATAAATAAATATTCTTATTGACTCGAATCGATTCTTATTTTAATATTTAAATAAATATTGAAATGTTAAAATGAAACACGGAGGTAAAATTGGATATTAAAACATCAGTTAAAGCATTTTCTGCATTAGCCCAAGATACCAGATTAGAAATAGTAAGGTTATTGGAGGAACACAATTCTGAAGGTCTTTGTCCTTGCAATATATTGGAGAAAATTGATTTAACAAACGCAAACTTATCATTCCACCTAAAAGAATTAGAAAACGCTGGTTTGGTAAGAAAAGAAAAAAAAGGTAAATTCGTTCACTATTATGCTGAATGTGAGTTCATCAGAGAGCTTGGAAACTTTCTATTAGGCAAATGCGAATTTACAAAAACAAAAAGCAAATAATAAAGTAGGGGGATAGAGCCATGTTAAAGAAAACTATGTTAATTGCGGTTTCAAGTTTAGTATTGCTAACAGCATGTAAACAAGAAACTAAAAAGTCAGCAACTGCTGAACAAATAAAACAAGAGATTGTTAAAAACAACTCCCTTAATAAATCTACAATTTATTACTTCCACGGAAACAAGAGATGTCAAACTTGTCAAAAAATAGAGGCGTATACTCAAGAAGTTTTTGATAACGAATTTAGAGATACTCTTGATATGAAGTTAATAAATCTAGATGCTCCAGAAAACAGACACTTTATAGAGAAGTACAATTTATATAGCAGGTCTGTTGTCTTAGCAAAAGCTGAGAATGGACAAGAAGTAGATTTTAGAAATCTTGATAAAGTTTGGGTCAAAGCAGGTGACAAACAAGATTTTCAAAACTACATAACAACAGAGGTGAAAAGCTTCTTATTTAACTAAATCGTAGGAAAAGGATATGTACAAAATACTAGCACTAGCTGGTATAGTCATCCTTGGATTTGCAATGAAAATCTTTAATAAAGATTACAGTGGAAATAAAAACCTAAAGGTTTACCACTTCTATCATAATCCCTATGGCTATACTTGCTCAGAAGCAGAAAGATGTATTAAAGAAATAGTAAAGGAATCAGATAAAGATCTTACCTTCTCATCTATAAATACATCAGAGGATAATAAAGACTACATAGATGGATATCATCCAACCCAAAAAGAAGTAGTTATTTATAATCCTAACACAGAAGAATATAAAGTTTCATCTATCAGAAATCTAATCAAAAGAGGTGCAACTGATAGTGAAGTAAAGCAACAATTCACAAAAGAATTAGATTCTATATAAGAAGGAGGAAAAAATGATAATAGAACTATTTTTAGCATCGCTATGGCTTGGAATATTGACATCAATAAGTCCATGCCCTCTAACGACAAACATCGCCGCGGTATCATACGTTGGACAAAAGGTTAGTAAACCATCCCACGTATTATTATCAGGTCTGTTTTATACTTTAGGAAGAGCATTCTTATATACAGTATTAGGATTTGCTTTATCACTAAGTGTAAGCTCAATACCAGTAGTTTCACAATTTTTACAAAGTCAGCTAGCTTACATAGCAGGACCATTACTTATAGCTATTGGTTTAATGATGCTAGGTGTGATAAAAGTAAAACTACCTAAATTTCAAATAAAAGAGAAGTCTCAAGAGAACCTACAAAAGAAAGGTTTGCTAGGATCATTTTCACTGGGCGCACTATTTGCCTTGATGCTTTGTCCAGTCTCAGCTGCATTATTCCTGGGACATCTAGTACAAACACAAGGAAATATTCCAGCATTAATTGTTTACGGTATAGGTACAGGTATTCCAGTTATCATATTATCATTCGTAATCGCCTTTAGTGTAAAGAATGTATCTAAAGTATATAACAAACTTGCTACTTTCGAAAAGTGGGCTAGAAGAATTACGGGCGTATTATTTATGTTTGCAGGATATCACTACTTAGCACCAATGATTAATATAAACCTTAATATATTATCATTGTTCACGCTATTAGCAGATTACTTAGCATATGATCTACTTAATCTAGTGCCAGGATCTCACTTTGGTCATGCCGTTCACTTCTTCATAGAAGACGTTACTAAAATCCTATTCTTACTTACGGTAATGATAACAATAATATCATTCTTTAGATCTCATCTTAAACCAGAAAAGATTAGAGAATACCTAGAGGGTAAACCAAAATGGATGGCATATATAATGTCCGTAGGTTTAGGAGCCGTAACACCATTTTGCTCATGCTCATCAATTCCATTGTTCATTGGCTTTGTAGAGGCAGGTATCCCATTTGGTGTAACAATGGCATTCTTGATAACATCTCCAATGATTAACGAAATCGCCATAGCAGTCTTAGCATCCATAATAGGTTGGAAAATAGCGGTGGTATATGTCCTTACAGGAATGGGAGTTGGTATCATCGGTGGACTATTAATGGAAAAATTAGGCTTTGCAAAGTACGTAGAAGAATATGTATACAATATCAAAATGGGTAAAAACAATGTTGTAGAAGAAAAGATTTCAGGATTTAAAGAAAGACTTTCATACGCATTCGAATACGCAAAAGATATGCTTAAAAAGATATGGCTATATATAGTTATAGGTATTGGAATAGGGGCCGCAATACATGGTTTCGTTCCACAAGAATTCTTCGCAAAGTATGCAAGTGCGGATAATCTGTTCGCAGTACCTCTAGCAGTAATTCTAGGTATTCCTCTATACTCAGATGCAACAGGAGTAATACCTATCGCAGAATCTTTGTTAGGTAAGGGCGTGCCAATTGGAACTGTACTAGCCATGATGATGAGTGTGGTTGCAGTATCACTACCAGAAATGATTATCTTAAGAAAGGTGCTTAAACCAAGACTTATAGCATACTTCGCAACATTCCTATTAATAGCATTTATATTTGTAGGATACCTATATAACGCAATATTTTAATTAACAATAAACCAGGGAGGTAACTTAAAATGAAAAACATAAAAGTACTAGGAGCAGAAATGTGCTCAAGCTGTTCAAACTTAAAAGACCATATTGAAAAGTTTGTTAAAGACAATAACGTAGAAGCTACAGTTGAAAAGATCACTGATATAGCAGTAGTAATGAGCTACGGAGTAATGTCTGCTCCTGCCGTTGTAGTGGATGAAGAAGTTAAGTGCTTCGGAAGAAGTCCAAGTGACGATGAGCTTAAAGAATGGATACTAAAGTAAAATAAGTTTCCATAATTTAAGAGCATAAAAAAAGGTCTTTTATACTTTTGTAAAAGACCTTTCTTAAAGTATTCAATGGCTAGAAAGAAAACTCAATTTCATTTATAACAAAATCAATCCCTTCTAAAAAGGTGGATCCGAATAATCTTTATTAAACGGATCCACCCACTTTTAACCAAACCTAACCCTGTTTTGTTATATATTTTTATAAATAATTTCGAATTTAAATTTTCAATTGGAAGCCCTCCTAAGAAGGCCCCCAGTTGAGAAAAAATTTCGTTGCTTGTGCCACCAAGCTCCTTTATAAGTAATCAGTGAAGTCTATCTTATTAGATTCTTTTCCTAAGTCAACAAAAAAATAAAACCTCCATATTTCAGACATATAGAGATTTTATTTTAAGGCATAACCTGCGTTGGCAATGTAAGCTCCGAGCTTAACATTTTCCATAAATTCAGGTTTTAATTTCATTTCTAATGATTCCATTATTCCAGCAGGAATTTCTCTACGAAGTTCTTTTTTAGAGAATATAGTTAGATAATTTCGCATATGCTGAAGACTAAGTTCTTCTCTCATATCTAACATAACTTTATTTTCTAAAATAATAATAACGTTCTTTATAGATCTCTCAATTCCTATTTCAATGTCATCATTGCTTTCCATTTCTTCCGCTTTAACCAAAAACACGGCCGTATTGCTATTAGTGTGGTCATTATTAGGCATAACCCACATAAAATCAAAAATAAGTTCCGTATCAATAGAAGGGATAAATAGAATGTTTTCAAAGGTTCCATCTAAAATCATATTTAAAAGGATTGGTATAAATAATTTTAAATCAGTCTAGTATGGGATTTTGATCTTGTCAATAGAGAAAGGAAGCCCGCTATAAAAACGGGCCTCAAAAATTGTTTCAATTTGAACTGGTAAAATAGTTCAATAGATGGTTAATCTTTTCCTGTGCGGATTTAAGATTTTCCATACCTTCTTCAGAAAGTTCATTATGCCTTGCTGCGATGCTAAGTTTTATACCTTCATACTGAAGATCCAAAAGCTCCATGAAGGTTTCTTCATTACCTGAATCAGCCGCAATAAGTGTCTCATTTAAATTCTGAATTTTTTCAATCCAATCTTCAGTTTTCATGAAGTCAAATTTCGGTTCAAGCATACTTCGTAATGTTTTAAAAAGATCTTCAACTTCTTTATGGTTATTTTTATTAGTACCACATTTGATGCTATCTTTCATACTTAGGATTACCTGGTACAAGAATAATTCTTCAACTTCCATTAAGCCGACTTTTTCTTTATGAAACTTCAGCCATTGATCAAATGTCTCAAATACGAAAGGCTTCTTAATATAACAGCTTTTTAAGCAAAGAAATCCATTCTTAAAAAATATACCAATTCCTTTTAATTCACAGTGATGATATGGTTTAACAAATTGAGCTTTTTCAATGAGCCCATCATCATTTCTAGAGATAGAGAGCCACAGCAAGTGATCAAAATCATAGCGTTCTTCAGCAAAATATTTTTTACCACCTCTAGTATGAGCAATTAAATAACTTCTACGCATGTTAAAAAAGGTTTAAATTATACAATATTGACAATAACTTAAAATAAAATATTAATTTTGTCAAGAATATATAAAAAACGCCCATGCTGTATATACAACACGGGCGAAAAAATAGTCAAAATTTTACAGTCGTTCTTTTAGGTAATCCTCCAGTTTCTTTAGTCTAAACTCAAGGTCCTCTCCATCTTCCCCTTTATTGGCAACTTTTTGAATATTTCTCCCTATAGAAATTAATCTAGCTAGGTAAACAATATCAAGTTCGCCATTTTCGTCACGAGGAATGGATGATGTATCTGCTTCTTTCATATATTTATCAAAGAAGTTTAATCTCATCCTATCATCGAAATACTCAAGAGCTTTTCTAAGAAATAGTTCGGGATTCTTCAATCCAACCATTTTCTTACTCTCAGCGAAAGCGGTGTGCAGTAGGGCTTCTTCTGAATGGTATTCAAAAGTCTTAGGCTTATTAATTTCGGCCCATTCGTCGTAAGACTCAAATTCCCTATCATCTGCCGGGGAGGTTAGTGCATAATGAAGCTTCCCATCTTTAAGGTAAATTCCAACAGATTTATTGCTAATTGTATCATTAGCTTTATAAAACCTAGCAGAAATCATTTTTCCTTCAGGATTGTAATAAGCTTCATAAGCAATTACTCCAAAGAAGTTATGTCGAACTTCCCTAAGAACATTTTCGCCATTTTCATCTAGCGAAAACAAACTAAACTTTTCCATATTTTTGCATTTAACAATTAATGTTCTTTAAATATATACCTTATTTTATTATTTGTCAATAATAATTTTTTGATTGTAGTTATTTTAATAAAAGAATAACCCCCGCATAAAGCAGGGGCATTCAGTAGATTTTTTTCATTTGTTTTTTTACTGCTGATTACCAACAGTTGGATTTTGGTTCCTTGGAGTTTGATTTCTCCTGCGGCGCCTACCTTCAGATACAAGTCCTTTGCCTTTTTCAAATTGAAGTAGGGCTTCTAGGTAACTACTTGCATCATCTCTTTCATACTTTTCATCTTTTTCATAGACTTCAATGTTATGAAACGGCTCATCCAGTAAACTTTCCCATCGGTGTTGCTTTTTATAAACGGCTACTTTTTTTGAAAGCTCCCAAAATTTATCAGTCTCATATTCGACATCTAAATATTGGTTTTCATCCATAAAAATTTCGTTTATAATCAGATGCTCATTTCTCCAGTGAAGATCTGAGTCATCTCTAATTCTGTTATAGTCATCAATTCCGAGTTTCTTCAGATTTGATAGAGTATAATAGAATATGTTAATTTTATACTCACCGCCTGAAACAAAGATTTCAACTGTGCGGTCATTAGAATGATCCACATAATAGCAGCCTTCGTATTTATCAGCACTACTTCTGACAACATAGAAAATGCTATCTGGAACAAACTTATAACCATCTTCTTTTTTAAATACCGGCACAGAAAGCTCTGTATATGCCGTTTCAAAAAGATTGTGGTCTTGTTCTGCAGCCTCAATTTCATTGTAAGCAAGGCGGGAAATTTTCTTTTCTCCTGTGGGTTGGTCACATGAAGTAAAAACAAAAACAAATGCTACGATAATTATCACTACGTAAGTGAAAGGGTTTTGACTTTTCATATCTTATTTTTTGGTTATTGTACACAAATATTAGTAATTATGAATTAAATATATTTGACAAAAAATAATTTGTCAACAAAAAAAATATAAATTATTATAATAAAAAATAAAATTTCTACAAAAGTGAGAGTTTTCAAGACTTTCCAGAGGTATTAAATAGTTGATTACTTTAAATATGTGTGTTATCTTTAAATAACTTTTTTATTATTTTTCAATTGGAAGGGAAAAATCATGGATAATAAAGTATTACAAGACTTATCAATTATAGTAAAAACATTTCTTAGACCAGATATGTTGGACAGCTTTCTAAAGTCTGTTTCAGATTATCAAAAAAAACATAATATTAAGTTTCCTGAAGTATTAGTAGGGGATGATAGTCCTGAAGAAATTATAGAGGAAAATAAAAAGGTTGTAGCTAAATATCCAGATGTAAATATAAATTTCCAAGCATTTGAATTTAATATAGGTCTTGCCGAAGGTAGAAATCGCCTAGTTGATATAGTTAAAACGAAGTATTTCCTTTTGTGTGATGATGATGTACTGCTAGATATAGACTCTAATTTCGAAGACGTAATAAAAGTTTTAGAAAAGAAAAATTTAGATATCTACGGTGGGTGGTGGAAAAACCAATATAATATGTCTACAGGTGAATATGAAGAGAGAGGCTTCGTAGCTAAATTCATAGAGTATGATAACAATCTAATACTGAATGTTGATGAATTTTGCATTCCGGAATTTGCCTATACACATTGTATGATGAACTATTTCATAGCAAAAACAGATATCGTAAAAAAATATCCTTGGGATAATGAAATGAAAACTCAGGAGCATTATATCTTTTTCTATGAAGCATGGAAAAACAATGTTAAAATGGCTGTAGGTAAAGAGCTTTTTGCAAAGCACCGTATGCGTACTGAAAACCCTACATATAATCTTTATCGCAATGATATTAATAAGAAAGAATATGTGATTAAAATGGCAGACAAGGCCAATGTTAAAAATTGGGACATTTGTTATTTCCGTAAAGGCTTAGCAGTTACATGGAGCATAAACACAGAAGAAAGAACCTCAGTTATAAAACATTATAAAGAAGTTATAAAAGAGAAAAAAAAGAAAAAGAAGAAAAGTTTATTTAAACGAATATTTAGAATTAAGAAAAAGAAATCTGCTTAATAAAAAAGCCTCTAAAAAAATAGGGGCTTTTAAATTATCTTAATATATATCTATCTTAGGAAAATTTCCATTCAACGAACTTTTTTAATCCATCTTTAATTGAAACCTTTGGTTCATATCCTAAGATCTCTCTAGCCTTAGATATATCAGCATGTGTTAGAGGTACATCTCCAGGTTGCTCGGGAAGTCTTTTTATAATAGCTTTTTTCCCCATAGCATTTTCAATCTCATAAATTAAATCTGATAATGAAACAGTTTTATCCCCACCTAGATTAAATACTTCAAACTTTTTCTCATTATAAGACATAGCTCTTTTAATACCATCAACTATATCATCTATATAAGTATAATTTCTTTGAGTTGATCCATCTCCATAAACAGGTATTTCTTTGCCTTCTGCCATAAGTGAAGCAAACTTATTAATAGCTAAATCAGGTCTTTGTTTAGGGCCATATACTGTAAAAAATCTTAAGGCTACTATATTCATGTCATAAAGATTGGTATATGTTTTACAGATAATCTCCCCAGCCATTTTACTAGCCGCATAAGGAGATATAGTATTCATGCTTGCCATATCTTCAGAAAAAGGACCTTTCTTCAACGCTCCATACACAGAGCTAGATGAAGCAAAAGCTATTTTTTTAATGCTATACTTCTTACACATATCTAAAATATTAGTAGTTCCAGTAACATTGACATCCATATATAAAGAAGGATCTTCTATAGAAGGTCTAACTCCAGCTCTAGCAGCAAGGTGAACCACATTATCGATATTATTGTCAGAAAATATCTTTTCGAGTGCATCCAAATCTCTAATATCGTTTTCATAAAACTTAAAACTTCCAGAAGTCTTTGCAGCTTTCTCTAAATTAGATATATTATCTCTCTTTATTCTAACATCGTAATAATCATTCATAGAATCAATGACTAAGACATTACTGCCATCTATAAGCAAACTTTCAGAAAGAGTTGATCCTATAAAACCAGCTCCACCTGTAACTAAAATAGTTTTCATATACTTCTACCTCTTTTTTAAAGTTCTAAAAAAAGCTTTTAAGCAACTTTTTAGTATTTTTTCTAATTATATATTTGATAAATGGTGTTTTAAAAGCACATCTCCACCATATTCTAGATTTTTTAACCTTAAAGTTATTCCATGGTTTCTTAGAACCAGTGCAATGTATTATAGCTGGATTTAAAACTGCTTTATCAAGATTTTCAGCTATCTCTGCAGGGAAAAATTTCTTCATACTTTTAAATTTAAATTTTCTATTAACATTAATATTATATCTCATATCAATTATTAATGTCTTTTCGTAAAATACAGAATTAAAAAAATCTTGATTGTGATATTCTATATCAGATTTAAAAGTCTTTAATCCAATTCTTTTCATCTCTTTTAAAAATAGAGTAGAGCATTTATCTTCTCTCATTTTCTTAAGATTCATTAATTGAATACCTGCATTAAAGTAAGTTTCACAATTTTTATCTTCATAAAATTTAGCAAAGTATTCCTTAAAGTTCATACCATTTTTACATATTTTATTTATTCCATGATAAGAATTATCAGTATGTCTCACAACGCCTGCATACTTATCTTTCAAATCAGTTTCATACATAGGAAGTAGATTATCATTAATTATTATATCTACATCCATATATAGTGCTTTATCTATCTCAGGGAAAGCATCTGCAACGAAATACAATGCATAAGTACCAATAGATAAATGCTCCCCATGATGAAAATCTTTTAGAAACTCTAATTCCTTTTTGTTCTTCTTCGCCACATCATAAAACTTAATAGAAGAGTTTTCTAATTTATTATTTACAAAGTCTGTTAGGTTGTTTTTAACAACTTCATCATTACCAGAATATAATATATAAAAATCAGTTTTTATATTATTAGGTAAATATTTTCTCAAATTTACCATAGTTGTAGCCATATAAGGGCTATAATTATCATCTCCGGATAACACTACATTCATAGTCTTTCCCATTTATTATATATCCTCTCTCTTTTTAAATTTATTAACTCCAAATACAATTGAATTACTTGGAACATCTTTTGAAACCACAGAGTTAGCTGCAATAATAACATTATCTCCTATTGATATATCCCCAACTATAACACTTCCAGAAAAAGCAATAACATTATCTCCTATAACAGGTCTCTTTCCTCTGCCTCTAAAATCATCTTTACCACCAATGGTAACATTTTGATATATACAACACTTTTTACCAAGCTTTACATCTCCAGCAATAACTATTCCAACAGGATGAGGGAATTTAGTGCCAGCTCTCAGTAGTTTCATCAAATTATTTATCTGACAAGAATTTTTTACCCTTCTAAAAAAGCCACTTTTCTGACTAAATATTATTATAAATTCTCTTCTTAGAGGTTTAAAAATTAAAAAATTAGATAAAAATTTAACTACTTTTCTTCTTACAAATAGAAGTTTGTTTTTCACAACTATATCCTTTTCTTTATTCGTTAATCGGTAATATTAATAGATCACCAAACTTCTGATCCCAATCCAAAGGATTAAAATCTACCATACCACTCCCATTCCAAAAAGTAACCTCTCCAAAATAAATTTTTCCATTAGTAAAATAGAAATCAATTCTAGCGAAATAAAATTCTTTGCTAAGCTCTCTCGCAATATCAAGCATCCTATCAAACTCAGCAGGTTTTTTAAGCTTTTCATTAGTTAAAGGGTAGCCTGCTGAAGTAAATCTCATATCTTTCCATTTTGCATCAAAGAAAGTCCTCGTATGATTAGAGTTTCTATCAAAATCAACTTGTATGTATTTTGGATCTCCGTTAAAACAAAAGAATTTATAATCTTTAAGCTCTGATCCGTCATCTTCTTCTAAAAATTCTTCAGCTATAATTCTAGGTTTTATACCAACATAATTAAATTCAGCTTTTTGAGCTCCATACTTCTTTTTTAATTTTTTCTCAGCTTCAACAAAAAAGGCTTCTTTATCAAATTTATTTTTATCTTTAACTATCCAAACACCACCAGAGTCATGGGTTAGTTTAATAACAAATCTTTTAGGTAATTTATTCCATTCAATATCTTCTAGCTTATCCCAAACACCATAGGATTTTACTAATATATCTTCAAAACCTTTAGAGGCAATATAATCTCTAACAAGATGTTTATCAGCACATAATCTCATAGTAGAATTATTTTTGGTATAATATTTTAGCCATTGAACTTTCTCACTGAAAGTTTTTGGATTTTTAAGGTCCAGCTTATACCCCTTTCTCTTAAGAAAAAGCTTCTTAAGTTCCTTAACAGGAAGAATCTTATGTTTAGCTCTAAAACTACTTCTTTTTCTTTTGGAAAGTATTAAATAGGAAGCCAGCTCCAACAATTTATCTTTCATATTAAATTCTCCCTAAACATTAGTATTATAATAATCAGAGCAATTATACTTCTCTTAATAAAATAAGTCAATCCCAGGTTTATTAAAAAATACTTGACAAATATAATTTTGAGTATATATTGATTTGTACAAAGTAAGAATTTAAAAAATTTAATAAAATTTGTACAATCATGAAAAAGAAAGCGTTTATATTTCTGATATTATTTATCTTAACAGTCATTGTTGGCATATATGCCGTTAAAATCAGTACTAGAAAAAACTTCAAACCTCTTACAGAGAAGCAAGCCTTATCAAGTTATATAGGAGGTATGAGGTACCAGCTATTAGATTATATTAATGATGATACAGAAGGTTACACCGATGCACAACTTCGTGATATAGGAAAAGCTTATAAGGAGCTTTCCAAATATGTATCAGAGGTTAATATCGATAGGAGAGCCGAGGTTGCAGAGATAAATAAAGAACGAGAAAAGACTTATGAAAGAATAGGGTACATAGTTTGGACCGTTTTCATAGTTTTAGTAATTGGCTTGATTATATCATTTATAAATTACTATAGTGATTTATCTTTAATCGGCCGATAATTAGGTTTAAATTTTTCGAGAATCCCCTTGCATTTTATATGTGAGGGGTATTTTTTTACCTACGAAAAATAAAAGTCTTGACAAATGAAGAATCAAAATGTACAATGAGTTTAATTAATAATGTAAACATCTGACATAAATAAAAATTTACAACATGAACGCATCTGTAAATCAATTAGAAAGAATAGAGATAAACCTAAATCCATTGTTATTTAACGAGGAAGTAGGAAAATTTCTTGCTCCAAAAGGAAAAGTGGTTTTAAGTGGATTGTTATCAGCAATCCTAAACACCTCTAAATACATGAGTGGAAATCCTGGAGAGGCCATAAGAGTTCTCATTGATAGGATTTTGCATGAATGTGAGAGTGACAAGGCATACAGAAAAAGTATGTTAAATCGCCTAAGTATGCTACCTTTCACAGAGGAAATTCCTGATGTGGGAAAGGCTAAAACAAGAATTACAAATTCAATTAATCGAGGAGTTAACATTCTAAGGATTGTTGATGGAAGTACATCTTTCATTCTGGAATTAGTTGATGGAAGCTCATCTGGTATTAGAACTGCCAGTTGAGATAAAACGCTAAAAAAAAGATATCCCCATACATTTTTGTAGGGGATGTTTTTTTTTGCATAAACTCCCATCTTGACTATTGTAGTCCTTTAATTTATAATGTTTAGGAACTATTGCGAATGAAAATATTCGCAGTTTTATTTATAACAAATTATATAAGTATAAGGAAAAACAAGATGACTATGACAGTAAACCAAGTCCGTGAAAAATTTATGAAGTTCTTTGAAGGTAAAGGACATACGGCTGTCGCCTCATCACCAGTAATTCCTCAAAACGATAAAACACTATTGTTCATCAATGCAGGTATGAACCAATTCAAAGATATTTTCCTAGGAAAAGAAACTAGAGACTACACTAGAGCATGCTCATCACAAAAGTGCCTTAGAGCCGGTGGTAAGCACAATGACTTAGAAAACGTAGGTTACACAAACCGTCATCATACATTCTTCGAAATGTTAGGTAATTTCTCTTTCGGAGATTACTTCAAAGAAGATGCTATCAAATGGGCGTGGACATTCATTACTAAAGAAATGAAACTTCCAATCGATAAACTGTGCATAACTGTATACCATACAGACGACGAAGCATATAACATTTGGAAAGAAGTAGCTTGTCCAGACGGCTTAAAAGAAGAAAACATAATTCGTATTGCAACTAAAGATAATTTCTGGGAAATGGGCGAAGTAGGTCCATGTGGTCCATGTTCTGAAATCTTCTTCGATTATGGTCCAGAAGTATTCGGTGACAAACCAGGTACTCCAGACGAAGACGGTGACAGATGGGTAGAAGTATGGAACTTAGTATTCATGCAATATGAAAAGTACTACGGAGAAAATGGAGAAATCTTACAAAAAGATCTTCCTAAACCATGCGTAGACACAGGATCAGGTCTAGAAAGATTTTCTTCAGTAGTTCAAGGTAAATCATCTAACTACGACACAGACCTTATTACAAACATCAAAGAAGGTATAAGCAAAATAATCAATGTAGACATTACACCTGAAAATAATGTTCTATTCAATATCGTAGCAGACCATATCAGAGCGTGTTCATTTGCCCTAGCAGATGGAGCTGCATTCTCTAACGAAGGTCAAGGTTACGTTATAAGAAAGATTATCCGTAGAGCATTAGGTACTCTAAATCGTCTAGGTATAGAAGAAGCTACTTTCTACAAATTCCATGACTTAGTAGTAAAAGAAATGGGCGACACATATAATGAGCTTAATGAAAAAGCAGATTACATTAAGAATGCCCTTAAGACTGAAGAAGAACTATTCCTTAGAACTCTTGGCGATGGAATGAAAATACTAGATAAAGAGATTGCTAATATGCCAGAAGGAGATAAAATCCTTAAAGGTGAAACTGTATTCAAACTATACGATACTTATGGCCTACCATCAGACATAGTAAGGGACGTTCTTAAAGACAAAGGTCTAGACATAGACGAAGAAGGCTTCCAAAAAGCTATGGAAGAACAAAAAGCTCGTTCAAGGGGAGCTAAGAAATCTGTATCAGGAACAGAAACAGAAAAGCTATGGTACGACATTAAAGCAGAACACGGTAGTACTAACTTCATAGGCGATAAAGAATATGAATGCGATGACGCAACTATCCTTTACATAGATGATGAAAAGATGGTATTCGATAAAACTCCATTCTACGCGGAAAGCGGTGGTCAGGTATCTGACAAAGGAGCTCTAGTATTCCTAGAAGGTAAACTAGATATCCTAGACGTACAAAAAGCAGTAGACGGTATCTTCGTACATTATTACCATATATGCGAAAGCTGTAAGAAATCTCCTGCACAACTTCAAGAAATCCTTAAAGTAGGCGATAAAGTAAAACTAGGCATAGACTCTCATAGAAGACAAAGAATTATGGCTCATCATACAGGCTGCCACTTATTACAAGCTGCCCTTAAAGAAGTGCTTGGTGACCACGTAGTACAAAGAGGTTCGAAAGTAGAACAATTCAAACTACACTTTGACTTCTCACACGGTAAAGGTCTAACAGACGAAGAAAAGGCTAAAGTAGAAGACTTAGTAAATACTTACATAGATCAAAAACTTCCAGTTAAACACGAAGAAATGACGTTAGAAGAAGCTCGTAAGACAGGCGCTATAGCTCCATTCGATGAAAAGTATGGAGATAAAGTTAAAGTTCTTACAATAGGAGAGGGCGAGAATCTTCCTTCTATAGAGTTTTGCGGTGGTACTCATATTGAAAACACATCTAAGATCAACTGCCTAGTATTTGAAAAAGATGAAAGTATCTCAGCTGGTGTTCGTCGTGTATCTATGAGCAGATACTCTTTCGTTAAAGCTGGCGAAGCAGTAGAATTCGTACAAAATAAACGTAAAGAAGAGGCTGAAAAAGCTGAAGTTGAAAGACAAAAACAAATAGCAGAAAAAGAAGCTAAAAAGAAAGCTGAAGCAGCTGGTAAAGATGACGAAATCAAAACAGTGCTAGAAGCGGTTAAAATTGAAAAGGTTAACGGAATTTCATTCATAGGAGAAGAACTTTCAGGAATCTCTCCAAAGAACTTAAAACCAATTGCAGACGCTATCAAAATAAAACAAGGTGGCAAAAAGACAGTTGTGTTATTAATGAATGAAAACGAAGGTAAAGTTTCAATAGTAGCTTCAGTTTCAGACGATTTGACATCAAACCTATCAGCGGTAGACCTAGTTCGTACTACTGCCGAAATCTTAGGTGGTAGAGGAGGAGGAGGTCGTCCTGATATGGCACAAGGAGGCGCAGCATCAATAGAAAACGCCAACGACGCCAGAGAAAAAGTTAAATCAATGATATAAAAAATAATCCCCGGTAAATCGGGGATTTTTATTAGTTAGAAGAAGGT
The DNA here is from genome assembly GCA_025210155.1 of Alphaproteobacteria bacterium. NCBI lineage: Bacteria > Pseudomonadati > Pseudomonadota > Alphaproteobacteria > Alphaproteobacteria bacterium. The sequence continues at coordinate 75,981 of JAOASE010000003.1, forward strand.
TCTAGCATATTTTTGAGTATAGCTTCATTATCAGATTTTTTAATGTCACTGACAATACTTTCCATTTTCTCAGCAAATGCCTCAGCCTCATCTTGTCTAGTTTCTCTAAGCATTTCCTTTAGAACATCCTTTATGCTTATTTCTTCTGCCCATAATAGTTCTGAAGAATCTATAGCATTAGGTAGATTTTCTGCAATCTTCACAATCGTATCTGAAAATTCACTATTATCTATGCGGTAGAAAATATTAAGGAATTTTTCTAGAGCTAGAGGGCTCACACTTGTAATAATTGGCACAGAAGAGTGCACCAAGTAATCTACTTTACTATTCATGAATACTTATTTTTTTTAAAAATTAGGTTTGAAATAATATATTATTCCTATTTTATATTGTCAAGAAAAAGCTCTAAAAAAGTGATTTAGTAGCAAAATATACGGTAAAACACTTCATATCTTGACAAATCACAAAAGATAACTTATATTAAAAGCGTTAAACCTAAAATATAAAAAAAGATATGGAAAATTTTAAACCAGGAAGGTTCAGAGCAATTATTTTAATACCATGTGTATTTATACTCGCAATAGCGATGGAATGCATTGATAGAAGAAGTGAAACTCATAAACCTCAAGATATGATAGAAAAAACTTTTGAAAAAGAAAACCCCGACCGAGAAGAGGGAGGTGGTTCAGGAGGTGTTGGTAACGGCGTCGCTCGAGATAATAACGAGGGCGGAGACGGTGCTGGCAATGGAGCCCCAGCAGACACCGAAAATAACGGTGATGAAAGAGGTGGAGGAAGAGTCGGAAACGGCTAAAAATTGATTGCACCTAGAAAACCAAATAAACGAACCGGGTATGTCTCACAAAGACTACCTGGTTTTTTACGCCCAAACTTCCTTGACAAAAACAGATTAAAGTTATAAATTGGACTCATAAGTAAAGGTTTAAGAAAAAATGTTGGCATTTATAAAAAAATTAATAGAAGAAAGAGCATATTGGAAAATGTTTGGTTTCGTATACCTTATACTATTTTTCCTAGCATTTCATCTATGGGGCACAATGGCTCGAGGAATACAATTCTTTGAGTTCTGGCTTATACCAATGTATTTTTCATTCGTTTACGCATCTAGCCTTATCGATAACGCAGATGATAAAAAGTTTTTAAGAAGAACAGTTCAGTTCCTCTTCACAATTTCATTAATAAAAGTTTATTATTCACTATATTTTGTTAAACCATTTGATTTAAAAAATGACTGTGCTATAATTACATTCGTAATGTTCTTCGCATATTTCTGGATACCAGTAGCAAGAGAGAAGTTTACAGAGATTAAAAATAAGCTACTACCGCAAAAAGAAGAATCATAAAAAGGTATTTCCATAACTAGATTGGGAAAATCAAATAATTAATCTAGAATGTTTCTAAAAAGGAAACACAAATTGCTAAAAATGGAGAGAGTTTTCAAAAAATAATTGAAAAGTTTTCCTATATGGGAGACCATTTTTGGCGTGAATTTAATACCTAAAATATAAAGGAATAAACAGTTGGGTAGAAAACACAAAAACAAAAAGCAAAAAGCTGAAAAAACATTTTCAGTAAGCCAAATTTTAAAAAGAAGTAAAGCAAGAAAAGATAGAATGTCAGACAAGAAGTTCGTAGAAAACTTCAATCGTCAAAAATCTTTCAAAGGAGAAAATGATAAAGTAGTATCATTAGATCTTCCATCTAATTTCTCATTAGAAAAAGTTGCAGAATTCAAAAGAAACTTCAAAATCAATCAAGGTCCAGAAGCAGAAAAATCAGAAACTCTATACTTCACTGCATTAGGTGGTATGGTTAGAATCGGTAAAAACTGCTACGCCTATGGTTATAAAGGCAAATGGATAATCGTAGACATTGGTATGTTCGTTCCAGATCAAAGGGAAGAACCTAATGTAGAAAGAATCGTTCCAGATCCAGCATTCATAAGAGCTATTAAAAAAGATATAGTTGGTATAGTAATAACTCACACACACTGGGATCACTTAGGTGGTGTAGTTGATCTATGGCCAGAAATCAAATGTCCAATCTATTGTTCACCTATCGTAGAAAAAGTACTTCTTATGATACAAAAACAAACAGGTAAAGAAAATAGATTTACATTACCTATTAAAGCACTTCCAAAAGGCGGCGGTAAGTTCAAGGCTGGTCCATTTAACCTAGAAGCGGTTCATTTAACTCACTCAGTATTAGAAGCTTACGGTTTAGCAATCTATACAGGAAACGGTATAGTATTCCATACTGGTGACTTTAAAGTTGATGAAACTCCACTTATCGGAGAAACTACTAATTTTAAAAGACTTGAAGAAATGAAGAAAGAGGGCGTACTTGCAGTAGTATCAGACTCTACAAACGCAATCGACGGACTTTTCACTAAATCTGAAAAAGTAGCTAGAGAAGAAGTTATCAAGGTAGTTAAAGGTATCAAAACAGGTCGTGTATTCATGACATGCTTCTCAACTTCTATGGTAAGAATGGAAACAGCATACCTTGCTGCAAAAGAAGCAGGAAGAACTCCATACTTAGTAGGAGCATCTCTTGAAAGAATGTTCGCAATATATAAGGAATTAGGCTATCTAAAAGATATAGAATTTGAAAACTTAAAAGATGCAGATTCTACATTGATAGATGATGATAAAGTTCTATACCTTTGTACAGGAACTCAAGCGGAACCATTCTCAGCAATGACAAGATTAAGCCAAGGGCGTTTCAGAGGTTTAGAAACTAAGCCAGGCGACACAGCTCTTTTCTCTGCCAGAATTATTCCAGGTAACGAAAAATATGTTAACAGAGTTCATGATAACTATGCTAAAAGAGGTGTTCACGTGATTTCTACTAATGAAAATCCAGACATCCACGCATCAGGTCACCCTGCAAAGAAAGATCTTATCAGATTTTACGAAGCTCTAGGAGCTAAGCATATCATACCAATGCACGGAACTTATTCTCACTTAAAACATAACTATGCAATAGTTGATGATCTTAAAAAAGCGCATAAGAATAATAAGTATGATGGTATTCTACTTGGAAATGGAGACCTTATAGAAATAACTAAAGACAAACTAGAAATAGTTGCTGAAGTTCCTGAAGGTGACGTTTACATCGAGCCATTCAGAAAATTCGTTGCAGGTGATAAAGTTGTTGCTAATAGAAAGAAAGCTCACTTTAACGGAACTCTTTTTGTATCATTCCCAATGGACAGAAAGGGTAAAGTATCTGGTAAAGTTCAAGTTTCTTCAGTAGCTCTTGCAGAAACAGAAGACATGGGCTTCCTTATCGAAGGTATCAAACAATTAGTTAAAGCAACTGTTGGAAGCATGCCAAGTGATAAGATTTCTCCTTCTAACGTAGAAAAGGTAGTAGGGCAAGAAATCAAGAGATATGTTAACAGAATGATTGGAAGAAAACCAATTATAGCATTGCATATTTTTAAAAGTCACTAAAGACTTACTTTAAATAAATAAAATTATCTCCTTGAAAAATAGGAGATTTTTTTATTAAAAATTCAACTCAAAATATATTTCAAAAAAATCTAATATTGTTTCAATTCCTTTTTTAATAAAAATTATATAGAATGATTAAAGAAATTAATTAACACAAAAAAAGTTTTTACAAGTTATATAAAGACTAAGTAAAGAAAAGGAGCAAAACAAATGATGTTAGGCGTAGGCGATAAATTCCCAAAATTTAAATTAGAAGCATGCACAAAAGATGGAGGTCTAAACTTCCCAGTGATTACTGATGAAACAAACAAAGGTAAATGGCAAATAGTATTTTTCTGGCCAAAAGATTTCACATTTGTTTGCCCAACAGAAATCGTAGCATTCGATAACTTAAACTCAGAATTCGAAAAAAGAGGAGCAGTTCTAATGGGTGCCAGCATCGACACAGAATTCGTTCACCACGCATGGAAAGAAAGCCATCCTCAATTAAAGAACTTACAAATGCCAATGTTAGCAGACGTTAAAAGAGAATTATCTACAGAATTAGGTATTTTAGATAAAGATGCAGGCGTTTCTCAAAGAGCTACTTACATTGTAGATCCAGAAGGAACTATCAAGTTTGTTATGGTTACTGACCTAGGTATTGGCAGAAACCCAGAAGAAGTTTTAAGAGTATTGGACGCTCTTCAAACCGGTGGATTAACTCCTTGTGGATGGAAATCTGGCGATGACACATTAGCGGTATAAACTCCTACACATTCCCATAATAGTTCAGTACTATAATGTGTCAAAAAAAAATAAGGGTCTTCAGTCAATTCCCCGAAGGCCCTTATATTTATTTAGTCTTTTTATTCATCTAGGAACATCGCCTGAGAAAGATAAATCATAGAAAGGATAACAGTTATAGATAATCCTCCCTGAGGTTTGTAACCGTCTTTAACTTTCTTATTTACCTTTTCGATAAGTTCTTCTCTTGCTTCTCCAGTTATTTTTTCTAGATTCTCAGATCTTTCATTATTAATAGTAATAAATTTTTGAACTACTATATACTTCTCTTTCATAGTAAAATGATATTTAGTTAGTTTTTAAATGTAAATTTATTTCAGAATATAATATAAAAAAATATTTTTCAATAAAAAATCCCCACTCATCAGAGCAGGGAATAAATCTAATATCAATTAATTATTATTGAGCATAGTAAATAACAATCGCTCTTGATCCTGAAGAACAAGGAGTATCTAAAGTAGGAATTGATGATATAGATCCTGGAGCTCTACCAGTACATACGACAGCATCTGCATTTGACCAATCCATAGAGTAAACTAAAGCTGCATCTTCATCATCATCTAGATTAACAGTAATTGAGAAACCAACATTGTTAGCACCGATAATAGTATATCCATTAGAAACACCCATGCCATTATATTCTTTCATTAAGCCTGTTTGTACAAAAGCAGAGTCATAACTTCTTGTAGAACCATTCCATTCACCAAATTCTGAAGGTTGAGTCATTGTTCTAACTTGTTGAGCAATAGTAGCAACTTCAGCTTTAATGTTGTTTGATTTAACGTTTCTTGTAGCCATAGTGTAAGCAGTGATACCTAAAACTGTAATAACAGCCATAATACCTAACACACCAAGCATTTCGATCATAGATCTACCTTTTTGATTTTGTCTTGATAACATTATTTCATATCCTTTCTTTTCTAAAAATAATCGAGAAAAATATAACATAAAAGAAAGATTCTTTCAAGCACATAAAAGAAAAAAATCCCCACTCATAGAGCAGGGAATAAATCTAATATTAAGTGATTATTATTCAGTATAAGTAATCATAACATTTGGGTTGCCTTCAGAGCAATCAGCTGTTACAAATGTAGCATTACTCCAATCCATAGATTTAATAAGGTTACAATCTTTAGTATCGTCTAAAGTTATATATATATATCAAATCTATCATTATCTCTACCTCTAAGAAGATATCCTGTAGTTGTTTCTCCATCAGTACCAACACCCATTCCATTATAAGGTTTCATAAGTCCTGTATCAACGAAAGCCGACTTAAAAGTTTTATTTCCTCCTCGTCCCCATTCTCCCCATTCAGACCTTTGAGTCATAGTTCTAACTTGTTGAGCAATAGTAGCAACTTCAGCTTTAATGTTGTTTGATTTAACGTTTCTTGTAGCCATAGTATAAGCAGTGATACCTAAAACTGTGATAACAGCCATAATACCTAGTACACCAAGCATTTCGATCATGGATCTACCTTTTTGATTTTGTTTTAATAACACTATTTTAATCCTTTCAATTATTAAATAATACAACACAAGATAGCATAAAATAAGAATACATTCAATCCTACAAATTAAAAAAAAATCCCCACTCAGAGAGCAGGGAAATCATATTTTAATCTACTTTAATTTTAAGGCATCCTTGAGCAGGATCATATTTCCAAATGGCATCATCTAACGGCTGATATATATTTCTATCACGACACTCTTGAGCATCAGTACCATTAGCAGCATCTACACCCATTTGCCACGCAGCAGCTTCTTGCTTTTGTAGCTCAACAGATTTCTCATCCGGCTTATAAAGATTAATTTGAGAAATTTCAAAATCTTCATCACCACAAGAAGATTGAGCTTTTTCAATATACCCAGCCAATTTAACTTCAACAAGCTCTCTCCAGTTTTCTTCTCTATAAGGTTTCATGTCATTAGCCATAAGTTCGCCAGCATTACTTCTTCCCACCAAACCAGTAGTAAAGAAGTCCGCAGCAACAACAGCACTACCATTCATAGAAACAGGTCCGCAGTTTTGATAAAGAGCTTCTTGCATAGGAACATCAACTCCGCCATCACTTTTAATCATTACAGAATAACAATTTCTAGCAGCCATCATATCTCTTTTAGACTCTACACATTCAATAGAAGAGCTCTTAAAGTTCTTTTCTAATTCATCTTTATTAGTAAGGAACTGCTCAACTTGTCCAACAATACCGGCTCTACATCTTAATTGATAATTAAATTCGTCTGTGTTAAATCTTTCCATACAATCAGAAATCTTTCCAACCAATTTATTTAAAGACATTCTACCACATTTATCGTAAAGACCACCAGAAGTCTCTCGTCTCTTTACTTGTTCTTTGTCAGCACAAATCTGATCAATACAAGCACCAATAAACTTATTACAATCATTACTCAAATCCCTAGTATGCCTAGTCATATTCCTAGCATCTTCTTTTTTCTTTAAGTCTGGCATAGAAGTAACATCAAAATAAGCAGAATAAGAAGTTCCAGAAATCCCTAAAAACAAACCAACTAAAAAAGTTTGAAAACCTCGGTTAAACATAATCCTCTCCCAACCTAGATATTAATTTTGATAACTACCAAGAACCTTAGGCATATCATATTCAGTCTTAGAACTGCTACATGCATTTATCTTTTTAGTCTCATAAGAAGTCGCTACAGCTCTCGCAGCATCTTTCCAATTATCTCTCTTAGAATTAGCAGGTAATCCTTTTTCAAAAGCTTCTACTGCAGAATAATTACCTGCTAAGAAATACTCTTGAGCCATTTTATTTGATCCACCAACAACTCCGTTACCACAAAAACTTTGAAGTCTAGATAAAACACTTCCAGCAAATGGAGCAGTTTGAGTATATATAAAGTTAAAACAAGTCGCCGAAGCCATCTCTTGAATTTTAGCTTGCTGACATGCATATGAATTTTCAGAAGCAGAATCGTTTATCTTATTTTTATTAGTCAAAAACTCTTGAGTTTTAGCAACAATAAATTTAGAACAGTAAGGAACATATTTAATTCTATCCTGAACAGAAGCTCCACTCAAACAAGACTCAATCTTTCCATAAATATCTGAGGGTTGATATCTATCACATCTGCTATATAAACCATTAAGCTGAGCTCTAGACATATCACTCTCTTTACATACCGCTGCTAAGCACTTATTTATAGCAGGTAAACATTTGTCGTCAGTAGGATAAGTATCCATGCCACCATGTTCGTAATCTGAGAAATATTGTCTCGCCGCAAAAGAACTATTAGCGAAAGATAATAGTGTTAAAAAACTGGCCGAAACCAAAAATAAAAATCTTTTGTTATTTACTTTTTTCATAATTTGTATTATAACAGATATTGAGATTTAAGAAAAGAAATTTTTTAAAATAATGATTTTAACGAAAGAGGAAAGTATAAAATGAGAATAAGTTCTTTAATATTGTCA